>CANRHU010000078.1 GCA_947630485.1 uncultured Lachnospiraceae bacterium | reverse complement strand
TTCATCGGCGTGATCACGGAGCATTTCGCGGGCGCGTTCCCGACCTGGCTGGCGCCGGTGCAGGTGAAGGTGCTTCCGATCTCCGACAAATACGAGGAGTACGCCGCACAAGTAGCGAAGCAGTTTGACGACGCCGGCATCCGCGTCGAGACCGATAACCGCTCGGAGAAGATCGGCTACAAGATTCGCGAGGCCCAGCTGCAGAAGATTCCCTATATGATCGTCGTGGGACAGAAGGAAGCGGAAAACGGCGTGATCGCCGTCCGCAGCCGTTTCGCGGGAGATGAGGGACAGAAAGAGATCGGGGCCTTCATCGCCGAACTGCAGGAAGAGATCGCTTCGAGAGCGATGCGTGAGACGAAGACTCAGGAAGCGTAAATATGCGTATTTCCGGTGAATATCGGGTAATATAAACAGCGGTTAGATTTTGCGGGAAAAGAGAGTCGAAAACGCGCCGGAACCGCGGCAAAAACGGTTCCGGCGCGTTTTTCCATGCAGAAAGGGTGCCAGTGGCACGCTTTCTGTATTATCTGCTTGCCAGAACCATTTCTATACGGTATACTTTTTCTGTAAGCTTTTTTGGACATTGATGATTGGTCAGCCAAATTGAAATATAAGGAGGCATCTATGAAAGTAAAACCGAGTCCCTACATACAGTCTGTCAGACCGCTCCTTAAGGCGCTTCTGACGGAGCTTGAGAAGAGTTACCCCTACGCGTCGATTCTTGCGGCGGACAGCAGGGAGAAATCCTACAGCGTGAACCGCCGCTTATCCTCCATAAGCGGCAGCGGCATGATGTCCGCCAGAGGTTTTGTGGTAAAGGTATTTGACGGAAAGCACTGGTCGGAGCATTCCTTTAATGAGATCACGGAGGAAGAAATTCCTGATATTCTGAAGCAGATCCGAGAGACGGCCGCCATGTCGGCGGCGGCCCTGCCGGCAGGGATTACGGAGAACGAATACACGGCGCCGGAAGAGGAAGAGACGGTTTTCTCCGACAGCACCTCCTATCAGAACGATCCGGAGGAGCTCGGAGACGATGTGATCCTGGAGAAAATGAAGGCTGTCCGCGACCGCGGCCTGGCCGTAAGCGGGCAGATATTGGACTGCGTCGTTCAGATCAACTGGAACCGCACATCCAAATTATTCCTGTCGCCGAAGAAGGATCTGGAGCAGAACATTCTCTGGACCACCGGGATGGCCGGAACGGTCGCCGCGAAAGGTCAGGAGATCAAGAGCAGCTACCGTTCCGTCTCCGCGCTCGGCGGAATGGAGCTTCTGGACCGGCTCGGCGCGGATGTGGAGGACGCCGCGAAGACGACGATCGAACTGTTAGACAGCCTGCCTATGGTCGGAGGCGAATATGACTGCGTCTGTTCGCCGGAGGTCACCGGCATGATCGTCCACGAGGCCTTCGGCCACGGCGTGGAGATGGATATGTTTGTGAAAAAGCGCGCCCAGGCGGAGAAATTTATCGGTCAGTACGTGGCGTCGCCGCTCGTGACCATGCATGACGGCGCTGCCGCCTATGAGCAGACCGGAAGCTATTTCTTCGACGACGAGGGAACCATGGCGCACGATACGGTGGTGATCGACAAGGGAATCCTCAGGACCGGTATCAGCGATTATCAGTCGGCGCGCGTCCTGGGCACGGAACCGACCGGCAACGGCCGCCGGGAGAGCTACCGCCGCAAGGCGTACACCCGCATGACCAACACCTGGTTTGAGGGCGGCTCAGACCGCGTGGAGGATATGATCGCGTCCATCGGTTACGGTTTTCTGCTGGAGCAGCCGAGAAGCGGCATGGAGGATCCGAAGAATTGGGGAATCCAGTGCATGGTCAGCATCGCCAGGGAGATCAAGGACGGCAGGCTTACCGGGAAAATATTTTCGCCCATCGTGCTGACCGGCTATGTGCCGGACCTTCTGAAATCCATCAGCATGATGTCGCCGGCGCCGGAGCTGTCCGGCAGCGGATTCTGCGGCAAGGGCTACAAGGAGTGGGTCAAGGTGTCTGACGGCGGTCCCTATATGAAGGCGCGGATACGGCTGGGATGACGACCGCGGCCGGAGCGTAGTGTTCGACGATAATAATGAATCAGGCTTTTTTGGCATATCAGAAGGAGAGACTATGATCGATAAAATTTTATCAGCCCTCAAAGAGCTGGACATCCGTACATACAGCATTACAGAGACCCGTTCCTGGTCGGCGGAGGCATTTTTCATCCGCAGCTCCATGGATCTGAAACGCCGCACCACGCTTAAGGACTACATGGTCAGCGTCTATGTGGAGTCAGAGGAAAACGGGCAGAAATTCGTCGGCGATTCCGTCGTGCCGGTTTATCCGGGAACGGACGACGCGGAACTTAAGGAGACGCTTCGTTCCGCTTATCACGCCGCCTCCTTTGTCCGCAATCCCTACTATCCGCTGTTCGACAGCGGGAAGAAGGATCCGGCGCCGTCCGGGAGCGCCTTTGCGGGACGGACGCTTGAGGAAAATATCCGGTTTATGGCGGAGACTTTGTTCTCCTGCGACACGGAGGGGGACGTTTTCGTCAATTCGGCGGAGTTCTTTGCGGTGAAGAAGATCACCCGCGTGGTGAATTCGGCCGGCACGGACGTGAGCTGGGAGACCTTCAACGTCAACGGCGAGTATGTAAGCCAGTGCCTGACGCCGGAGGATGTGGAGACGCATCACACCTTTAACTTCCGGGAGCCGGATGCGGAGACCTTCCGCGCCGACGTGGAGCACGCCATGAAGCAGACCAGGGACCGCGCCTGCGCGAAAGAGGCGGCGCCTGCCGGCCGGTATACGGTGCTTCTGTCCGGCGATCAGGTGCGCACGATCATGAGCTATTATGTGGACCGGGCGGACGCAGGCATGATTTATCAGCATTATTCGGACTATGAAGTCGGGAAGAATGTGCAGATGGCGGAGCAGGGCGATGCGCTGACGGTCATCCTCAAGGCGGCGGAACCCTACGACCGTCAGGGAATCCCGCTGACTGACCGGACGCTGATGGAGAACGGCGTCATAAAGACGATTCACGGCAGCGCCCGCATGGCTTATTATCTTGGCATTGAGCCGACAGGCGTCTACCGCTGGCTCCAGGTGCCGACCGGCTCGGTGCCGTTTGCGGAGATGAAAAAGCACCCGTATCTGCATATCGTGCTGTTTTCCGATTTCCAGATGGACTCTATGACCGGGCATTTCGGCGGGGAAATCCGGCTCGCGTATCTGTACGACGGAGAACAGGTGAAGCTCGTCACAGGCGGTTCCATGAACGGAAACATTCTGGACGCGCAGCGGCATATGGTGTTCTCGACAGACCGGTATCAGTCGGCGCTCTACGACGGACCGTTCGCGGCCGCGATTCCGGACGTGCCGGTAGCTGGGATTTGAAACGGAGGCGGCAGGATGGAAGAAGAAAGGACCCGGGAGATCTATCTGGCGGGCGGCTGCTTTTGGGGTACGCAGCGGTATTTTGACTGTCTGCCGGGCGTTGTAAGGACGGAAGTGGGCTATGCCAACGGCCGGACGGCGAATCCGACCTATGAGCAGGTGAAGCATGAAAATACCGGCCACGCGGAGACGGTCCATGTCACATACGACCCGGAACGGATCCCGCTTACGGAGCTTTTGGAGCAGTATTATAAGGTGATCGATCCGACGCTTGTCAACCGTCAGGGAGGCGACGTGGGCGTACAGTACCGGACGGGAATCTATTACACGGACCCCGATGACCAGCCGGTGATCGCCGCGTCGCTGGCCGGACTGCAGAAGCAGTATGACAAACCGCTGGCCGTTGAGATGCGGCCGCTTGACAATTTCTACACGGCGGAGGAATATCACCAGAAATATCTGGAGAAGAATCCAAACGGCTACTGCCACATTGCCCCGGCTATGTTTGCGGCGGCCAGGCAGTGGAAGAGGAAACCTTAACAAACGCCAGAAAAATTACAGGGGAGTACAGCTTATGGAAGGGAAACAGCACTGGAAAATCATCCTGCAGGCGGCGAAGATCGGTTTCGGAAGCGCCCTTGCCATGTATCTTGCACATCTTTTCGGGCTGGAATTTGCCTCGTCGGCCGGCTCCATCACGCTGCTGACGATTCTGACGACAAAATGGGAGACGGTGAAGCTGTCGCTGTTCCGTGTCCTCACCTTCGTGGCGGCCGTGTTTGTCGCCTGGGGGACGCTTGAGCTTTTCCACAGCGACTGGTTCGCCTACGGGTGCTTTCTGATGATCATGACGCTTCTGTGCGATTATATCGGGTGGCGCTCGGCGCTCTCGGTCAACGCGGTCATCGGAATGCATTTCCTGGATACGCTGGATTTCAGCGCCCACGCCGTTGCCAACGAGCTGTATCTGCTTCTGATCGGCATTACAATCGCCCTGATCCTGAACCAGTTTACGAACAACCGCCACCGCAGGCAGGACATTATCAACTGGATGAAGGATACGGAGCGGAGGCTGCAGATCATCGTCATGCACCTGGCGGCCTATTTCTCCGGCAAGGAGCTGGAAGCGGACGTCTGGGGAGAGCTGCGGGAACTGGAGAGGCTGCTGCTTCATTACATCAACGAAGCCAATGAGTATCAGGGCAATACGTTCCAGTCCCATCCGGGATACTATATCGATTATTTTGAGATGCGGCGCAACCAGTGCTCGGTCTTAAGCAACCTCCATACGGAGATCACCCGCATCCGCACGATGCCGGAGGAGTCGCATCATATCGCGGAGTATATGGTGGAGATGGCAAATTACGTCGTGGAGAAGAATGTGCCGACCGGGCAGCTTGAGCAGCTGGACCGGCTGGTCGAGTACATGCGGTCCGGAGATCCGATTACGTCTGCCGATGAGTTCGAGAACCGGGCGCTTATCTTCCATATTCTGATCGATCTGCGGGAATTTTTGGAGTATAAGATCAATTTTGTCGAAAACCTCGATGAAGAGCAGCGCCGCAGGTACTGGAACGCGTAAGATGAAGAGCAGCGCCGCAGGTACTGGAACGCGTAAGATGAAGAGCAGCGCCGCAGGTACTGGAACATATAAAAGGAGAGAGACCGGTTATCGATAACTGAGATATTCCATGAACCGCTTCACAGCCAGTGAGGCGGTTTTTTGATCCCGCACGGCGAAGCCGATGTCCCGGCCGGTGGACACGGAAAGCTCTTTGATGACAATCCGGTAGGGCGTGCGCTTAAGAATCAGTTCCGGAAGAAGACTGATGCCGACGCCGCGTTCCACTAAAGACATAATCGCGTAATCGTCCCAGGTGGTGCAGTAGGCTGTCGGTCTCAGGCCGTGCAGATGAAAGAAATCCTCGGCTTCGGCTTTCAGTCCCTTGCCCTGCAGGATAAAGGATTCCTGCTCAATCCGCTCGATCGGAAATACATCGCAGTCCGCCAGCGGATGATTTTCCGGCAGGACAGCCAGCAGACGGTCGCTTTCCAGAAAGGTCACGTCCAGATCGGCCGATGTAGGCAGCCGCAAAAAGCCGCAGTCCACGCGGCCCTCCAGAATCCAGTTCGCGATCTCCACATAGTCGCCGATCAGCAGTTCGTAGCTGACCCTTGGGTAGTGTTCGCGGAATTTTTCGATGATATTGGGAATCCAGTGGGTAGCGGCGCTGGAGAACGTGCCGATGCGGATCAGGCCGGTCTGCAGCCCGTTCAGCTCGTCCACCTGGGTCTGCAGCTTTAAATACTCGTCGCAGACCTTTTGCGCGTAGGGAAGAAGCTGAACGCCGTCCGAGGTCAGGCGGACGCCAAAGCGCCCCCGCTCCAGCAGGGAAACGTGCCATTCATTTTCAAGGTCGCCGATCATGCGGCTGATGCCGGACTGCGAGTAATTCAGGATCTGAGCGGCGCGGGTGAAGCTGCCGTATTCGACGGTTTTGATAAATGCCATATATTTTTGGATATTGATGTCCATACGAATCTGCTCCTTTGAAGATGTGCAATGTGCATGAAATATGCCGAATATCCGGAGGTTGGTTCATGCAGGATTCCAATCCATCTGATTTTCTCATGTAAACCATGAAAAATATTCGCTTTTATGATTTTAAAACCTATGATACACTATCCTGCGTGTGATTTCAAGCAGAAAAGGGAGGAATTTTTCATGCGAATTTCAGAAGTGGTTGTGTTCATCATATACCTGGCGTTTATGCTTGGTATCGGCGTCTGGTTCTTCATCAAGACAAAGGACGGCGGCGAGAAGACGTATTTCCTTGGCGGGCGCGAGATGGGGCCCTGGGTGGCGGCGCTTTCCGCGGGCGCGTCGGATATGAGCGCCTGGGTGCTGATGGGACTGCCGACGTCCATCTATGCGCTGGGTCTGGGACAGGTCTGGATCTCCGTGGGGCTGGCCATCGGCTATACGATCAGCTGGCTTTATCAGGCGCCGAGACTGCGGAAATTTTCCATCGTGGCCAATGATTCCATCACGATTCCCCAGTACCTGACCAACCGCTTCCTGTCGAAGTCCAAGGCGCTGCAGATTCTCTGCGCCGTGGTTTTCCTGGTGGCGTACACGATCTACGCGGCCTCCAGCATCAAGGCCTGCGGGACGCTTTTCAATACGGTGATCGGAATGGACAGCACGGCGGCAATGTATCTGGCGGCTGTTATTATCATCAGCTATACGTTCCTTGGCGGCTTCTCCGCCGTCTGCTGGACGGATTTCTTCCAGGGAATGCTGATTCTGGGCGCAATGCTGATCGCCCCGATCTTCGCGGCGGCGCTTCTGGATTTCTCCGCGGTGCCCGCCATGCCGGACGGCTACTGGAACGCGTTTTCCAGCTGGAAGGATATCGTGTCCGGACTGGGCTGGGGTCTTGGATATTTCGGAATGCCCCATATCATCATCCGGTTTATGTCGCTGAAATCCCAGAAGGATCTGAAGAAATCGGCGAAGATCGGTATTTCCTGGACCGTGATCATCGTGATCTTCGCGGCGGTCATCGGTATCGTGGGACGCATGTTCGTGGGGTACGACGACAACATCAATAACAATTCCCTGGTGTTCATCGAGATGGTGCGCCGGATATTCCCGGGACTGATCTCCGGAGTACTTCTGTCAGCGGTTCTGGCGGCGTCCATGAGCACGGCGGACAGCCAGCTTCTGTCGGCGGCCAGCGCGTTCGCAAGCGACGTGTATAAGCCCGTATTCCGCAAGGACAAGGCTTCCGATAAGGAAATGCTCTGGACGGGACGCATGGTGGTCCTGGTGATCGCGGTGCTGGCCCTGCTTCTGGCTTCGAATCCCAACGCCGGTTCCATCATGGATCTGGTATCCAACGCCTGGGGCGTCTTCGGCGCGGCCTTCGGCCCGACGATCATGCTGAGCCTGTTCTGGAAGCGCTTCAATTTCAAGGGCGCTGTGGCCGGTATCCTGGCGGGCGCTCTGGTGGATATGGGATGGCTGGCCTTCCTGTCCTCCACCGGGATCTATGAGATCATACCGGGCTTCGCGGCCGGACTTCTGGCGGCGGTTGTCGTGTCGCTTCTCACGGAGGAGCCGTCAAAGAATGTGGAGGAGCTGTTTGACCGGGCGGTGTCCTACGAAGAGTAGACGCGCCGCGGCCTGCGGATCCCGTAAGGACGGAAAAGGCAGCCGGCAAAAAAGGCAGGCTGCGGCAGGCGGCGTACCAGCAGCGTACCTGCAGAAAAAAAAGAAATACAGCGTACCTGCAGAAAAAAGAAGTTGCCAGAAAAACGTTTCGATGGTATGATATAGCCATCTGCGTGTGCCGGCATGTCCGCGTGGAAACATGCGGATTGCCGGCTGTTGTTTTTTATGTTCATATGCGGGAGAGGGCGCCGCGCCGAACGGCACCGTGCGCTGCGCGGCGGAGCGTCTGCCGCATTGGGAAAAGGAGAATTCAATATGGCACAGGTCAGTATTGTAATGGGCAGCGATTCGGACATGCCCGTTATGGCGCAGGCAGCGGATGTTCTGGAAAAACTCGGGGTGGATTTTGAGATGACGATCATTTCCGCCCACAGGGAGCCGGACATTTTTTTCAATTACGCGAAATCATTGGAAGCGAAGGGCGTGAAGGTCGTGATCGCGGGCGCCGGCAAGGCGGCCCATCTTCCCGGCATGTGCGCGGCGCTCTGCCCGATGCCGGTCGTCGGTATTCCGATGAAGATCTCCGATCTGGGCGGCGTCGATTCGCTGTATTCCATCGTGCAGATGCCGAGCGGAATTCCGGTCGCCACCGTGGCGATCAACGGCGGAACCAACGCGGGCCTTCTGGCCGCGAAAATCCTCGCGGCGTCGGATGAGGGGCTTCTCGGACGGCTCAAAGCCTACACGGAGTCCCTGAAAAACGACGTGGCGGCCAAGGCGCAGAAGCTCGGCGAGATTGGCTACAAAGAATATCTGGCACAGATGAAAAAATAGAACTCTGCAAAAGCGGAACGGAAATGAGGGGAAGATAGTTATGCAGTCTGAGAACGAAGGGTATCTGTTGAAAGCGCTGAAGGCGTTTCTGCCGGAGGAGACGGTTAAAAGCTGCAGCCGGTTCGGGAACGGCCACATCAATGACACGTATCTGGTGACCTGTACGGAAGGCGCTCCGCGCTATATCCTTCAGCGGATCAATCAGGATGTATTTCAGAATATCGACGCGCTGAACCACAACGTCGAGCGGGTGACAGAGTTTCTGCATGACAAGATCACGGCGCAGGGCGGCGATCCGAACCGGGAGACCGTGGTCTTGATCCCGACGAAGGACGGTCGGAAACATTACTTTGACGAGCAGGGCGAATGCTGGAGGCTGACGCTCTATATTGAAGATTCCGTCTGCTATGACCAGGTGGAGAAGCCGGAGGATTTCTACCAGAGCGGCAAGGCCTTCGGTCAGTTTCAGGGGATGCTGGCGGATTTCCCGGCAGATGAGCTTGTGGAGACGATTCCGGATTTCCACGATACGCCGAAGCGTTTTCAGGCCCTGATGCGGGCGGTGGAGACGGACCGCATGGGATACGTGAGCGCGGTCCGCGATGAGCTGGATTTCGTCCGCAGGCGGGAGGCCGATACGCATGCCGCCATGGATATGCTTAAGCGCGGCGAGCTGCCGCTCCGAGTCACCCACAATGACACGAAGCTGAACAATATCATGTTCGACGAGAAGGACGGCCGCGTACTCTGCGTCGTAGACCTCGATACAATCATGCCGGGGCTGTCCATTTTCGACTTCGGCGATTCCATCCGCTTCGGCGCCAATACGGGAGCGGAGGATGAACAGGATCTGAGCAAGGTTTCCCTTTCCCTTGAGCTTTTTGAGTACTATGTGAGGGGCTTTCTGGATGGATGCGGAGGAAGCCTGACGAAAGCGGAGCTTCAGATGCTTCCCATGGGCGCGAAGCTCATGACGCTCGAGTGCGGAATCCGTTTCCTGACCGACTATCTGGAAGGAAGCGTCTATTTTAAGACCGCGTACCCGGAGCACAATCTGGTGCGCGCCCGCTCCCAGTTCGCGCTCGTCGCGGATATGGAGCGAAAATGGGATGAAATGCAAAAAATTGTCGAAAAATATGTTCCGGAATTGTGAAATTATTATCATGCGGAGGACACATTATGGATTACAAGAAGGCCGGAGTCGATATTGAGGCAGGATACCGATCGGTAGAACTGATGAAGGAGTATGTGGCGGCCACGCGGCGCGCTGAGGTATTGGGCGGCATCGGCGGTTTCTCGGGCGCGTTTTCCCTGGACGCTGTGAAGGGGATGGAGCACCCGGTGCTTCTGTCCGGGACGGACGGCGTCGGGACGAAGATCAAGCTTGCGTTTCTGATGGATAAGCACGACACGGTGGGTATCGACTGCGTCGCCATGTGCGTCAACGACGTGGCCTGCGCGGGAGGCGAGCCCCTGTTTTTCCTGGATTATATCGCCTGCGGGAAGAATATCCCGGAGAAGATCGCCCAGATCGTCAAAGGCGTGGCGGAGGGCTGTAAGCAGTCCGAGGCGGCGCTGGTCGGCGGCGAGACGGCGGAGCATCCGGGACTGATGCCGGAGGACGAGTACGACCTGGCGGGCTTTACGGTGGGCGTCGTAGAGCAGAAGGATCTCATCGACGGACACGACCTTGCGGCCGGGGATGTGCTGATCGGTCTGGCCTCTACCGGCGTTCATTCCAACGGCTTCTCCCTGGTGAGAAAGGTATTTGAGAAGGAGATGACCGCCGAGGGGCTGAATACCTACTACGACGAGCTGGGCGCGACGCTCGGCGAAACGCTGCTGACGCCGACCAGGATCTATGTGAAGGCGCTTAAGAGCATCAGGAACGCGGGCGTGCGGGTCAAAGCCTGCAGCCATATCACGGGCGGCGGCTTCTATGAGAATGTGCCGCGTATGCTTAAGGACGGAACGCGCGCGGTGATCAGGAAGGACAGCTACGAGGTCCCGGCTATTTTCCGGCTGCTGGCGAAGAAGGGCGATATCGCGGAGCGGATGATGTACAACACCTACAATATGGGCATCGGCATGATTCTGGCCGTGGATCCGGCAGACGTAACTAAGGCCATGGAGGCCGCGAAGCTGACCGGGGATACGCCTTATGTGGTCGGACATATTGAGGAGGGAGAGAAGGGAGTCGTCTTATGCTGAGAATCGGTGTTCTGGTATCCGGCGGAGGGACGAACCTTCAGGCAATCTTTGACGCCATTAAGAGCGGCCGCATCACCAACGCGGAGGTGGCGGTGGTGATCAGCAATAACGCCGGCGCCTACGCGCTGGAGAGGGCGAAGAATCACGGCGTGGAGGCGGTGTGCCTGTCGCCGAAGCAGTTTGAGACGAGGGACGCGTTTTATGAGGCGCTGCTTGAGAAGATCGATTCCTATGAGCTGGATCTGATCGTGCTGGCCGGGTATCTTGTGACGATCCCGCCTGCGATGATCGCGAAATACCGGGGGCGGATCATCAACATTCATCCGTCGCTGATCCCGTCGTTCTGCGGCGTGGGATATTACGGGCTGAAGGTGCATGAGGCGGCGCTGAAAAGGGGCGTCAAGATCACCGGGGCTACGGTGCATTTTGTGGATGAAGGGATGGATTCAGGCCCAATCATTCTGCAGAAGGCTGTGGAGGTGCAGCCGGGCGATACGCCGAAAGTGCTGCAGCAGAGAGTGATGGAGCAGGCGGAGTGGGTGATACTTCCGCAGGCGATCCATATGATTGCGAACGGAATGCTTTGAATATGCGGGAAGGAGAGAACGGTTCCATGAAGATACTGATCATCGGCGGCGGCGGCCGCGAACACGCGATCGCGTGGAAGGCGGCGCAGAGCCCGAAGGTGGAGAAGCTTTACTGCGCGCCTGGGAACGCGGGGATCGCGTCCGTGGCGGAGTGCGTGAATATTCCGGTTATGGATTTCGAGGCGCAGGTGAAGTTTGCGAAGGAAAAAGACATCGATCTGGTGGTGGTCGCGCCGGACGACCCGCTGGCGGCGGGCGCGGTGGACGCGTTTGAGGCGGCGGGAATCCGGGCCTTCGGGCCGCGGAAGAACGCGGCGATCCTGGAGGGCTCGAAGGCGTTTTCCAAGGATCTGATGAAGAAATACGGCATTCCGACAGCGGCCTACGAGACCTTCGACACGCCGGAGGCGGCGCTTGCGTATCTGGAGACGGCGCCGGTTCCCATTGTCCTTAAGGCGGACGGCCTCGCGCTCGGAAAGGGCGTGCTGATCTGCAATACCCGCGAGGAGGCGAAGGAGGGCGTGAAGACCCTGATGCTGGACAAGCAGTTCGGCTCCGCTGGCGACCGGATCGTGGTCGAGCAGTTTATGACCGGACGTGAGGTGTCCGTCCTCTCTTTCGTGGACGGAAAGACGATCCGGGTCATGACCTCGGCGCAGGACCACAAGAGGGCGAAGGACGGCGATCAGGGCCTAAATACCGGCGGCATGGGGACATTTTCCCCGAGTCCGTTCTATACGGCCGAGATCGACGCCTACTGCCGCGAGCACATCTATCAGCCGACCGTGGACGCCATGCGCGCCGAGGGACGGGAGTTTAAGGGCGTGATTTTCTTCGGCCTGATGCTGACGGCGGACGGCCCGAAGGTTCTGGAGTACAACGCCCGCTTCGGCGACCCGGAGACCCAGGTGGTGCTGCCGCGGATGAAGAACGACATCGTGGAGGTATTCGAGGCCTGCATCGACGGCACGCTGGACCGGATCGACCTGCGGTTTGACGATAACGCGGCGGTCTGCGTGGTGCTGGCGAGCGACGGCTATCCGGAGCATTATGAGAAGGGCTTTGTGATCTCCGGGCTGGACGCTTTCCGGAGCAAAGACGGTTATTACGTGTTCCACGCGGGAAGTAAGTTTAACGCGGACGGCGAGATCGTCACAAACGGCGGAAGGGTTCTGGGCGTGACGGCGCTCGGAGACACGCTTAAGGACGCGAGGAAGAACGCCTACGCGGCGACGGAATGGATATCGTTTGGCAATAAGTATATGAGGCATGATATCGGCAGGGCGATCGACGAGGCGTAGGCGCGTCCGGGAAGGCAAGGCAGACACCCGCTGTCGGAGCCGTAATCCGCAGCTGCCGCACATGCAATAACGTCTGCGATCCGTCTTCGGAATTTCCGGAGGCGGATTTTTGTTTCCATGCAAACGGAGCGCCAGCAGACGCTCTCCTCGTGTTTAGGATAATTTCAACAAAAAAAGTTCACTTCAAAGCTGATTCCTGATATTGTATCATCTTTTTTGATATAAATCGAAATCGGTTTTGTATATTATTATAAAAATCTATCTGTCTGGGTTCCCGGAAGATATGGTATATTGAACACAATGAACAAAAGATTCTGGGGGGACCGCAGAAATGAATGTTGAGAGGCTGTGCGTGCACATCACACATTTGATCCATGTGCCGATCCATAGGTTTGACAAAAACGGAAAGCGGATGAACGTCTATATCGATCGTGGGGAACAGCAGGACGTATTTTCCTGTGACGGCAGGTTTACGGAACAGCTTCTGCAAAAGGGCCGCGAAGAATATCCGACGTTTTATCAGGAACCGCACCAGATCATTTATGGCATTGTCAAGGCGGTGGACTCAATATACGTGATGGGACCGTGCTGCATTTCCCATACGGAAGCGGCCGCGTCCGGCTATATCGTAAAAGCGCATTCTATGGATCCGTCCCAGCCCTACAAGGTGCCCATCGCTTCTCTGGACGATTTCTTCGAAGTGATCATGATGCTGTACGAAGCGGCGGCAGGCCGGACGATCCGGAGAGAAGAGATGCTTCAGAAGAATTTCGTGAGCGATGAGAAGATTCATTCCATGCGCAGGCATCTGAATAAAGTAATGTATGAGCTGCACGAGAATGCGGCGGTACATAATCCCTACAGTCAGGAGCTGCGGGAGCAGGAAGCGATCCGAAAGGGCGATGAGGAGGCTCTGATCCGGAGCTTTGAGGAGTCCTTTGTCGGAAGATATGGGACGCTTTCCCATGATCCGCTGCGGCAGATGAAGGATATGTCGATCGTCGTGATTACGCTGGCTTCCCGGTCGGCCATCGCGGGCGGACTGATTCCGGAGGTCGCGTTTTCCATGTCTGATGCGTTTATACAGCACATAGAAGAAATGAAGGACATACTGGCTGCCGGAACTTACGCGCGGCAGGCCGAGATTGAATACTGCAGGGCCGTTCATGACCTGGCGGTAAAAAAGAACCGGCAGAATCCGCTTATCACGCGGTGCAAGAGCCTGATCGTAAGTCAGCTCCATTCCAAACTGAGCGTAAAGGATATCGCCGGACAGCTTGGTATTACTCCGGGTTATCTGTCCCATCTCTTCCTCCAGGAGGAGGGGATCAAGCTGACGGAATATATTCTGCGTGAGAAGATAGAGGCAAGCAAAAAGGAGCTTGTCTATATGGAAAAACCGCTGGACGAGGTGGCTTATTCCTTCGGCTTTGCTTCGCAGAGCCACTTTGGACAGGCGTTTAAGAAATGTACCGGCATGACGCCGAAGGCATACCGGGAAGAATACGGCATCAGGTAACGGCCTCAATTCGCTGATTTGTCTAGATCGTAAAGGCTTTGTTTTGTGTACGTAAAATTAGGAATTATTGTATATAAATCCCCGAAAAAATCAAAAATTATATACAGTTTGGCGAGACACAGTTCGGAGCACATCAAATTGTGTTGTAAATAATACACAAAAAACGTTGACAAATCCGGGGGGGGACATGGTAATCTATATATGTTATACGAAAAGGGCCCAAAAAAGAAATAAAAATAAGGAGGTTTGGTATGAAAAAAGAAGGCTTTTTCGACGAGTTTAAGAAGAACAAAGCACTTTTTGCAATGGCGGCGCCGGCCTTTATCCTGGTGCTCGTCATGTCGTACTTCCCGAT
>CANRHU010000077.1 GCA_947630485.1 uncultured Lachnospiraceae bacterium | reverse complement strand
CTTCATAATAGAAATATAGTCTATTATCCCATGCTTCCTCTTAACAGTCGAGGTACATACTATCTACCGGTTACGAATAGTTGTTTCTTAAGAGCAGGGACCATCAGGTAAACGGTGATCCCGCATTTGAAATAGTACCTGCCCATAAAATCTGCAACAATAGAACTTCATTCCCTCTTCTCATTTCCCCTAATTTGTGCTAATATAGATATTGGCAGGATATCCTCCCCGCGAATGGAAAGGAGGATATATGAGAGAGACAAGTACAAGTTTTCAGGATCTGAATCTGTCGAATTATTTTCTGTTCGCCGCCGCGGCGGAGGACGAAGAGACGAGCCGGCTGTTGCTGGAGATGCTTCTTGGCATTAAGGTTGGGAAAGTGAAGGTGAGCGTGGAGCATTCTTTCCTGTACAGCAGTGATTTCCGGAGCGTGCGGCTGGATGTGTTTGTCAGCGATGAGGTGGAAGTCCGCTATAACATGGAGATGGAGAACCAGGACCGGGAGTCGCTGCCGCAGCGAAGCCGGTATCACCAGGCGGAGATGGATGTGATGGCGTTAAAGCCTGGGGAGAAATTTACAAGGCTGAAGCCGGTGTACGTGATTTTTATTTGCACATTTGATCCGTTTGGGAAGGGAAAGTACCGCTACACGTTTGAAAACCGCTGCCGGGAGGCAGATTTCCCGCTTGGGGACGGTGCGGTACGCGTATTCCTGAACACGAAGGGAACGAATGAGGCGGAGGTGCCCCGGGAGTTGGTGAACTTGCTGCATTATGTGGAGAATTCCACAGATGAGTATGTCGGGGAAGTGGATGACCCGAACGTGAGCCGGATTCATGGAAGGGTGCAGGAGCTGAAGCGGAGCAGAGAATGGGAGGCGCGGTATATGCAATTTCAGGAATTGTTGCAAGAGCAGAGGCAGGAAGGCATTCAGCTGGGCACGGAGCGTATTTTGAAACTGACCATGGCGATGAGTGAGGCCGGCGAGGCGGATCAGATTTCCCGCCTGAGCAGTGATCCGACGTTCCTTGAGGCAATGCTTGCAAAGTACCATCTTCAGGATGTGGGGGAATAAGGTCGGCTTTCATAATCGCTGCTGGGTAGCGGAATGTTTGATTTGACAGAGGATGCAGTTTGACACAGATGAATTCAATTCATTAATCTAATTGTTTCACAGCCTGCGAGAAAGCAGGCGTCAGGCCGGCGCGTTGCGCTTCTGGCCGATATTTTCACGGAAATAGGATTAGAAATGCGAAACGGAAACCGGGGCAGGGAAGTACTGCCTTGGTGCAATTGTGTTATGCGTGGGGGGATATTCTGCCGGAACAGTTGTTTCTTAAGAGCAGGGGCCATCGGTAAACGATACAAAACAGGCTGATTTTCAAGTGCTCCCGCTTTGCAACCATACCTGTCCGTAGAGTCTGTAACAATAGAAAACCTGGCTTTTTTAGCCCTTTTCTTTTGGCAAAATGCCCATTGGATTTTTCTTGGATTTCGAGTATAATTAGACTACAACGTGTGGCCATCGGCGTAAATCCAGCTGATGGCTGCGCGTTATTTTTTTATGAAAGGACAGTATTTTTATGGAAGAAAAGACAAATCAGTTTCTTGGGGAAGGACAGATCGGCAGATTAATGCGGAGCTATGCGGTTCCCTGTATCATCTCATTGTTGGTAGGCGCGCTCTATAACATTGTTGACCAGATCTTTATTGCGAACGCGTCTTATCTTGGCTCTTATGGAAACGCGGCGAATACGGTCGTTTTCCCGCTGACGGTGATAGCGCTTGCGATTGCCGTCATGATCGGGGATGGGTGCTGCGCGTTTGTGAGCCTGTGCCTGGGCCGGAAGCGGCAGGCGGAGGCCCAAAAGAGCGTCGGCAATTCGATCGTTATGGTTGTCGGATGCAGCCTGGCGCTCTGCGCGGTGTACCTGGTTTTCAGCGATCCGATTATCGCCATGTTCGGCGGAACTGTCAATGAGGAAACGTTCCGGTATTCAAAGGAGTATTTCTTTTACATTGCGCTGGGGATACCGTTCTATATGTTCGGGCAGGCGCTCAATCCCATCATCCGGGCGGACGGGAGTCCGCGCTTTGCGATGGCCTCCACGCTGGCCGGGGCGGCTGCCAATATCATTCTTGACCCGCTGTTTATCTTTGCCTTCAAGTGGGGCATGATGGGAGCCGCGCTGGCTACGGTCCTCGGGCAGGTGCTGACTGCGGGTCTTGCGGTCTGGTACATCACGCGCATGAAGCTTGTGAAGCCCGCAAGGGCGGATTTCCGGATGGATGCCGGGGTCTGCAGGAAAACGCTGCTGCTTGGCGTGACCAGCTTCCTGTCGCAGGTTTCCCTGGTCGCGTCCATGGCGGCGGTCAACAATATGATCCGGAAATACGGCGCGCTCGACCCGGTGTTCGGGCAGGAGCAGTATGCGCAGATTCCGATGGCGGTGGTGGGCATCGTGATGAAGTTTTTCCAGATCGTTATTTCCATCGTCGTCGGCATGGCCGCCGGGTGTATTCCGATTGTCGGTTACAATATGGGCGCCGGGAAGAGGCGGCGCGTCAGGGAGTTATTTACCAGGCTGCTGATCTCGGAGGCGGCAGTCGGGGCGGCGGCGCTTCTCATTGTGGAACTGTTCCCGCTCCAGATCATCAGTATCTTCGGCGCGGCGAATGAAAGCGCGTACTATACGGGGTTCGCGGTCAGGGCATTCCGCGTCTATTTGTGCATGGTAGTATTTGCGTGTGTGAATAAGGCGTGCTTCATCTTTTTGCAGGCAATGGGGAGGGCGGTGTCTTCCACAGTGCTGTCGATGGTGCGCGAGATTGTTTTTGGGGTCGGTTTTGCCCTTTTGCTTCCGGTTTCGTTCGGGCTTGACGGCGTTCTGTATTCCATGCCGCTTTCGGATGCGCTGACCTTTGTGATTGCGTTCTGCCTGATTTTGTGGACGTACAGGGGATTGGAAGAGAAAATGGTGGAGCTGCCGATATAAGGCGGCGGAGAGGGAAATGGTGGAGCTGCCGATATAAGGCGGCGGAAAAAATAGACTTGCTTTCCCGCAGCGGCTTGGTATCGATTGGAAAGTTACATGGATGCGCGGAGACCGCCTGCGCGGCCGCCCAGGACTTTTTTGCCGATCAGCTTCGACCATTCGAAATTCTCGTCGGGTTCCCGGGCCACCAGGAAATTGCCGGCGCGCTGGGTCAGCTGGGCAAAGTTGACGGCGTAGTCTTCCGCGCCGTTGGCGTAGGTATAGATGCTGGCTTCGGAGCCCATGAAGCCAATGTCGGCGTCGCCGCTTACGAGGGCGGTCATGACTTTGTCGGCGCCTCCGCCGTTGACCAGCGTCAGGTCGATTCCCTCATCGGCGAAATACCCCAGCTCGATGGCGGCGTACTGGGGGGCGTAGAAAATGGAGTGGGCCACTTCGTTCAGAGTGACCGGCGTTCGTTTTTCGGCGGAGTTGTCCGCGGTCCGGCAGGCAGTAAGAGAGGCCGCGGCCAGAGCTGCGGCCATGGAAAACGCGATGATTTTTTTCATAGGATCCTCCTCGATTCAGAAATGCTGATAGTACATAATACTGTACGAGAAGGAAAATGTGCATGCCGCACGGAAAAGAATGGTGCGGTAAAACTTTAGCGGGCAGCGTCCAGAAGGTTCCGAACGACCCTTACCGCGGCCGCGTCGGTTCTCAGGAGTTCGTATTCGCTGAGACCGGGAAGCCCCATGGAGACAGCGGGATTGCGGTAAGTCATACCGCTTTCGAGGGAAACCTTGCCGGACATGTGGAAGGCGCGGACTGCGGTCTGTTCCAACAGAAGCGGGACGCTTTCGGGGCTGATGCCGCCGCCTGCCATAATGGCGGGGCCGCCGTTTTCGGACATTGCCGCCAGCTTCCGGAGAAGGGGGAGGCCTTCGCGGCAGGAGGGCGCCTGCCCGGAGGTGAGAATCGTGTGAACGCCCAGGCGGGCGGCGCGTTCCCAGGTATCGAGCGGGTCGGCGCTCATGTCGAAGGCGCGGTGAAGTGTGACGGACATGCCGCGCGCGTTGTCCATAAAGCGTGCCATGCTGTCCGTATCGAGCGTGCCGTCCGGCATCAGGCATCCGAAGACTGCGCCTTCGGCGCCGGCATGGGCGAAGGCGCGGATTTCCCGGCAGATGATGTCGGCCTCGGCTTCGGAGTAAAGGAAATCGCCGAAGCGGGGGCGGATCAGCACATGCACCGGCAGGGAGACAAGCTCCCTCACCTCCTCATAGAGTGCCATTGTCGGCGTGGTTCCGCCGATGACTAAGTTGGCGCAGAGCTCCAGCCGGTCGGCGCCGCCCTGCGCCGCCGCGAGGGCGGACTCGGGCGAGTCCACGCAGCATTCCAGAAGATATCGTTCTTTTATTCTGTCAGGTTTCATGACGTTCCTTTCCTCAGTATCTTTTTTCAAGAATTCTATTTCCTATGTCCTCGCGAGAATCCCGGACGGTCGGTTCCTCTTACAACCGCATGCCCATTATAACATATTGGTAAATGGACTACAATGCTGCGAATTCTTAATCTGTGTCATCTGCGCAACCTGCATAACCCGCATAACCCGCATAACCTTCGTAACCTTTATTACCTGCGTCCTCCTGGCTCGCCACCCCGGAAATCTTTTAAAATATATTAGCTCATTGACCGAAGCCCCCTTTTATGGTATCTTTAACGCAAGCGGCTGTTTTACGATTGTGAGGAGAAAGGGTCTGGAAGGGAGGCGGCGTTATGGGAGAGAATCATTTCCCCGGAGGGGTCTGGCCGGTCATGCTGGCCCCGTTTACGGAGGACGGTCATGTCGACTATCATGCGCTTGGCGGGTTGGTGGAGTGGTACATAGCAAATGGGGCGTCCGGTCTGTTCGCGGTCTGCCAATCCACGGAAATGTTCTGCCTGACGCTTGAGGAGCGGGTGGGGTACGCCCGGTTTGTAAAGGAGAAGGCGGCAGGAAGGGTGCCGGTTATCGCCTCCGGGCATATTTCCGATTCCTTTGAGGATCAGGTGGAGGAGCTTAAGGCCGTCGCCGCTGCCGGCGTGGACGCGGTGATTCTGATTACCAACCGTCTGGCGCGGCAGGATGAGAGCGACGAGGTCTGGATGGCGGCTCTTGAGCGGCTTCTGGCGGCGTTGCCGGAGGACATAAGGCTGGGCTTTTATGAGTGTCCCTATCCGTATAAGCGGCTTCTGACGGCGGACATGATCCGCAGCTGCGCCCGTACCGGGAGGTTTTATTTCCTTAAGGATACCTGCTGCGATATCGGGCAGATTCGAAAGAAGCTGGAAGCCGTTCAGGGTACGAATATGAAGCTTTACAACGCCAACACTGCAACCTTGCGGGAGTCACTTCTGCTGGGAGCAGCAGGTTACAGCGGGGTTATGGCGAATATGCAGTGCCGGCTGTACGCCAGGCTTTGCGAGGATCCGTCCGGCGGCCGGATGGAAGAGCTGTCCGACGCGCTGACGATCTGCGCGCTGATCGAGAGGCAGGTGTATCCGGTGAACGCGAAATATTACCTGCAGCGGTGCGGGCTTCCGATCACGACGGTGACCCGGACAAAGGACAGGGCGCTTCTGGACGATACGGCGAAGAGCGAGGTGGAGATGCTTAGGAGGGTCACGGAGCGGCTGCGGAAGGCATACTGCTGATGTGGCGGCGCTTTATGTTAGGAGGTTTCACGGTTTTTTATGAATGTACCAGATAGTTTTGTCCGCGCGGCGGGCCGGTACGGTATCCGGAAAGAAGATATCGTCTTCACAGCCGCCGCGGATTTTGATATGGAGTACCGTTTCGCGGACAGTATCGCGGCGGTTACGAAAAAACAGCTGATTTTTGCGGCGTACCCTTATCGGGAGAAGCGTGAGTACCGCTTCGGAGGTTACAGCGGCTGGCAGCTGGAAGATACGAAGGAGCTGGACGAACCGGCCATTCAGCTGTGGGAGCTTGAGCGCGTGGAGCGGCTGGAGGTGATCCGGGAGGTCAGCACCGGGGTGCTGATGGCGGTGATCGACGGCACGGAGCGATGCCTGTGCCATTTCTCCAACACGCGGATGGAGGTGTTTCTGCGGATCTGCAGGATTCTTGGAAAGATTAAAAAGGGAGAGGAGATCACGCCGGAAGACCTGGATGTGAAGAAAGGCCGGGAGTGCTGCCCGAAGTGCGGCATGATTTACCCCGACCAGGAGCGGAAGGTCTGTCCCAAGTGCATGGACAAAAAATCGATTCTCCTGCGGGTGCTGTCGTATTTTAGGCCGTACAAGCCGGCGCTGGCGGGGCTGGTCTTCTGCTATCTGGGGACGGCAGTCGTGAATCTGCCCTGGCCGTACCTGAGCGGAACCATTCTCTACGACCGGGTGCTGGCCCGGGATGAGAGCTTTCTGGCGCTTCTGCACCTGCCGGCAGGGCGGTTTGTAACCGCGCTTGTAATGCTGGTAATTGCCATTGTTATATCAAAGGTTGCGCTCCAGGCCCTGGGTATCCTGCAGGGCGTAATAACCGCCCGGATTGCCCCGGAGGTGGTGGCTACGCTGAAAAGCCAGGTATTTGATTCCATGGGTAGGCTGTCGATCAGCTTCTATTCCAGAAGGCAGACCGGAGGCCTGATGACCAGGGTTTCGGACGACGCGGAGGAGATTTCCAGCTTCTTCATCGACGGACTGCCCTATATATTTATCAATGCAGGTATCCTGCTCGCAACCGGTATCATCATGCTCTGCTTAAATCCCCTTCTTGCCGTTGTGTCGATGGCGCTCATGCCTGTTTTAGTGGTTCTGAGCGCAAAAATGATGCCGCACCTGTGGCACTATTACGGCAAGCGGCACCGGGCCAACCGGCGTTTAAACGCGCAGATGAACGAAAATTTCACCGGGGCCCGCGTGGTGAAGGCGTTCGGCCAGGAGGAGCAGGAGATGGTCCGTTTCTCGTCGAGCAACAGGCGGGTCCGGGGCGCGGAGCTTGACCTGGCGCGCTATGACAACAAATTTTACGCGCTTTACGCCGCCGTGGAGGACACGCTGAGCTTCCTGGTGTGGGCGGTCGGCGGCGCGCTGATTATCAGCGGTTCCAACATGGAGGTGGGTATGCTTCTGACCTTTTCCGGCTATGTGGGGCAGCTGCAGGGGCCTTTGGAGTTCATGTCGCGGATTGTCCGCTGGTACACCGACTGCATGAATTCGGCCCAGAGAATGTTTGAGATTATCGACGCTGTGCCGGAGGTGAAGGAGTCGCCGAACCCCCTGCGGCCGCAGAGCCTGCGGGGCGAGATCGAGCTGAAGCATGTGACATTCAGCTACGAGGCCCACAAACCGGTATTAAAGGACGTAAGCTTCCATGTAAACGCCGGCGAGGTCTTCGGCATCGTGGGCCGGTCCGGGTCCGGCAAGTCCACGCTTGTGAACCTGATCTCCCGCCTCTACGACACCGAGGAGGGCGAGGTGCTGGTGGACGGCGTGAATGTGAAGCAGTACGGTTTTTTGGAACTTCGTAAAAATGTGGCCATGGTGTCCCAGGAGACCTACATTTTCATGGGAACCGTGGCGGAAAATATCGCCTACGCCCGCCCCGACGCCACCAGGGAGGAGATCATCCGGGCGGCTATCCAGGCCAACGCCCATGATTTCATCTGCCGGATGCCGGAGGGCTACGACACGGTTCTGGGCGCGTCCAGGCAGTCTCTGTCCGGCGGCGAGAAGCAGCGGATTTCCATCGCCAGGGCAATCCTGGCGGATCCGAAGATCCTGATCCTGGACGAGGCCACGTCCGCTGTGGACACAGAGACGGAGCTGGCGATCCAGAAGTCGCTGGAACGGCTGGAGAAGGGCCGCACGGTACTGTCCATCGCCCACAGGCTGTCCACGCTTCGCAACGCGTCGCATCTGATCGTGCTGGACGACGGGAAGATCACCGAGTCGGGGACTCACGAGGAACTGCTTGCGAAGAAGGGAACGTATTATAAGCTGAGCGAGCTGCAGACGAAGGCGCTGGCGATGAGAGGAATCGAGTAAGGAGGGGGATAGATATGCCGCCAATGAGAGAACAGGAACACCAGGATCTATTGAACCTGCGTGAATTTGACGAGGAAGCGTTGAAGAAAGAGTCGGAGGAGCTTCTGGAAATGCGCCTTCTGACCCGCGAAAACGCCCGGTTCGCCCGGACGGGAGGCGGATTCATTTCCCTGAAATACGGGGATAAGGAATACTCGCGCGTCGGGGTCTATCTGACGTTCCCGCTGACGGAGCCGGAGGAATTCATCTCCATCCGGGAGGCGGACGAGAAGGCGAAGGAGATCGGGCTGATCGGGAAGCTGTCCGACCTGGACAAGGATCAACAGGAGATGATTCGCGAGCAGATCCGGCTTCGGTATTTCATGCCGGTGATTGAGAGGGTGCTGGATGTGAAGGATGAATACGGCTATGCCTACTGGAACGTGACCACGGGCTTCGGGGCCTGCCGCTTCACCACCCGAATGAGCGGCGACGCGGTGATTTTCCTCGGAGACAGCCGGCTGATGGTGACGGACATCGACGGGAACCGGTACGAGATTCCGGATTTTTACAAGCTGAGCGTCCAGGAGAGGAAGAAGCTGGATCTCTTTATTTAACGTAGGAATGAGGCATATTACATGAAGTTACTATACACATTAACGCCGGCCCAGACGGAGGCGCTTCATCTTGCGCCCGGCGAGAAGCTGTGGTACTGCGTCCCGGTGGATCTGGCGTATGACAATCTGGCGAAGCAGGTTCGCGAGGCCTATACCGACCAGATCTGGCTGGCCGTGACGCAGAAGCGCTTCCTGGTGCTGGACGGCGGAGCGGTGACCGCCTCCTGGGAGCTTGCGGACTGTGAGCGGATCCGCTGCGAGCATCAGGTTCACAGCGGGATTATTACCGTCCTGACGCGGGAAGGCCGGGAGATCTGCGCGGCCCGGTTTTCCATGCGCCACATCATCCGCGTCTCCTATGTGGCCCGCGGCGCCCAGGCGCTGATTACGGCCCTTGAGGACAGCCGGATTCCCGGCGAGGAGGAACGTGTCCACAGCCACGAATATGAGAAATACTGTGAGAAATGCGGCCGCGCCCTGCCGGGCACCAGCAGATGTCCCTACTGTTCGGGCAAAGGCGACGTCCTGCGCAAGTTTTTCACCCTCTGCGGCGGATATATAGGGAAGCTTCTTCTGATTTCGCTTTTGATGGTGCTGGTGTCTCTGGTAAACCTCCTGACTCCCATGGTCCAGAGGGATTTCATCGACAATGCGCTCGCCACGGGACAGGGAACCTGGCGCGACCTGTGGCTTTTTGCCGGGATCAGCTTTGCGCTTTTGCTTCTGCGGATCATCCTGTCGGTGGTGCGCTATTGGAACTGCGCCAAGCTGGGCGCGTCCTTGAGCATGACGCTTCGGCAGAAGCTGTATTATAAAATTCAAAGCCTGTCCTTGTCTTTCATCAACAACCGCAGGCCCGGCGAGCTGATGAACCGCGTATCCAGGGACACCCGGCAAATCCGGCAGTTCATGGAGGACGTGTTTGGCGATATGTTCTCCACGCTTCTGACGATGATCGTATCCCTGGTCGTCATGCTGACGATCAGCTGGAAAATGACGCTTCTGTCCCTGGCGTTTGTGGTGCTTGTATTTGGATTGTTCCGGCTTTTCCATCACCACACCCATGTGATGTTCCATAAACAGTGGCTGAAATCGGACGACTTAAGCAGCCGGCTGCAGGATATCATTTCCGGAATCCGGGTGGTGAAGACCTTCGGCCAGGAGGAACGGGAGGCGGAACGCTTCCGGCAGACGGCGATGGAATTTGCGGCGATTTCCAGGAAAAATGAGACTTTCTGGGCTGTGCTTTTCCCGATCATCAGTTTTCTGATGAGCTGCGGCACGTATTTTGCGGTTCTCTTCGGCGGTCTGGATGTGTTAAATGGAAGGATGAGTATGGGGCAGCTGGTTCAGTATATCACCTACTGCGGCTATCTCTTCGGACCTTTAAATTGGATGACGCATCTGCCGAGGGCGGTCATGCAGCTGATCATCAGCCTGAACCGGATTTATGATGTGCTGGATGAGGAGCCGCGGATGGCGGATAAGCCGGACGCGAAGGAATTCCCGATTCAGGGCGCGTTTACATTTGAGCACGTGTCCTTCGGCTACCAGACCTATGAGCCGGTGTTGGAGGATATCAATTTTGAGGTGAAGCCGGGAGAGATGATCGGCCTGGTGGGTGCCTCCGGCGCCGGTAAATCCACGCTGATCAACCTGATCATGCGTCTCTACGACGTGGATCAGGGGCGGATCACTATCGACGGCGTGGACATCCGGGATATCAAGATGGAGAGCCTCCATTCCCAGATCGGCGTGGTGCTGCAGGAGACCTTCCTGTTCTCCGGCACGATTCTCCAGAATATCCGTTTCGCCCGGCAGGACGCGCCGCTTTCCGAGGTGATCCAGGCGGCCAAGGCGGCCAACGCCCACGACTTCATCTGCAAGACTCCGGACGGCTACAATACCTACGTGGGCGAGCACGGCTACAACCTTTCCGGCGGCGAGCGGCAGCGCATCTCGATCGCCCGGGCGATCTTAAATAACCCGCGGCTTCTGATTCTGGACGAGGCCACGTCGGCGCTGGACACGGAGAGCGAATTTCTGATCCAGCAGGCGCTGGAGCGGCTTGTGAAGGGGCGGACGACCTTTGCCATCGCCCATCGGCTCTCCACGCTTCGTAACGCCGACCGGCTGGTGGTCATCGACCGCCACGGCATTGCCGAGATCGGCACCCACAATGAGCTGCTGGAGAAGAAGGGGATTTACTACGGACTGGTGACGGCGCAGCTGCGGATGTCGGAGGGAAGATAAGTATTGGCCGCGGAAAAATTGGACTTAGCTTATGACTGTAGTTTTGACAGAAAAGACCGGGACGATCGGAGAGCCCGGTCTTTTTTTAGGGAAAATGCAATTTTGCGAACATATGTTCTTGCATAACCATATCGGATTGTGCTATACTGAAAACAGATATCTAAGGGATGTCTAAGGGACGAAACCCTGAAGAGAGAAATGAAGCAGAAGACAGGGGGTGCGGGCAGATGGGGAGCGCGGCAGAGCGGCGGACGGACTTGGGCGCGGCGCGGCAGACGGACTCAAGCGAGGAGCGACGGATAGGCTCGGGCGCTGCGCTGCAGACGCAGCATGAGCGGACATACATCGCGATCGATCTGAAATCGTTCTACGCGTCCGTCGAGTGCAGAGAGCGCGAGCTGGATCCGCTGACCACGAACCTGGTGGTGGCGGATGAGAGCCGCACGGAGAAGACGATCTGCCTGGCGGTCTCTCCTTCTCTGAAAGCCTACGGCATCCCGGGGCGGGCGCGGCTCTTTGAGGTGGTTCAGAAGGTGCGGGAGGTCAACCGCCGCCGTCTGGCGGACGCGCCGGGGCGGGCCTTTACGGGGGAGTCCTATAACGCTTCCGAGCTGGCCGCGTCGCCGCAGAAAGCCGTTTCCTACATCGTGGCGCCGCCGCGCATGGCTCTCTATCTGGAACGCAGTACGCGGATTTATGAGATTTATCTGAAATACGTAGCCCCGGAGGATATCCATGTCTATTCCATCGACGAGGTGATGATCGACGTCACAGGCTATCTGCGGACTTACAGGCTGACGCCGCGCGAATTCGCGATGCGGATGATCCGGGACATTCTCGATGATACCGGCATCACGGCCACTGCCGGCATCGGGACGAACCTGTATCTGGCCAAGGTGGCTATGGATATCGGCGCGAAGCACGTGGAGCCGGACGCGGACGGCGTGCGGATTGCGGAGCTTGATGAGATGAGCTACAGGCGGCAGCTGTGGGGACACCAGCCTTTGACTGATTTTTGGAGAGTGGGTCAGGGGTATCGGCGGAAGCTGGAGGAGCACGGCCTTTATACCATGGGCGATATCGCCCGGTGCTCCCTGGGCGGCGCGGGAGATTATTACAATGAGGATCTGCTTTACAAATTATTCGGCGTGAACGCGGAGCTTCTGATCGACCACGCCTGGGGCTGGGAGCCGGTGACGATCGCGGATGTGAAGGCGTATAAGCCGGAGTCCAACAGCATAAGCTCCGGACAGGTTCTGCAGTGCCCTTATGACTGCGGAAAGGCACGCCTGGTGGTTCACGAGATGGCGGATCTGCTGGCTCTGGATCTGGTGGACAAGCGTCTGGTGACGGATCAGCTTGTGCTGACCGTCGGTTACGACGTCGGGAATCTGACGGATCCGGCGCGCTCCGCCCGCTATAAGGGCCCGGTTACGACGGATCGCTATGGACGACGGATTCCCAAACACGCCCATGGGACGGAGAACCTGGCGCGGCGGACGTCCTCGTCGCGGCTGATTTCGGAAGCGGTTCTGCGGCTCTACGACCGGATCGTTGATCCGGAGCTTTTGGTGCGGCGGATCACCGTCGCGGCTTGCCGTGTGGCGGATGAGCGGGAGACGAAGGCGGAGCCGGAGATGGTGCAGCTTGACCTGTTCACGGACTATGAGGCGCTTGAGCGGGAGAAACAGAAGGAAGAAGAGCAGCTTGCGAAGGAGCGGAAGATGCAGGAGGCCATGCTCTCCATCAAGAAGAAATACGGCAGGAACGCGGTTCTTAAGGGAATGAACCTGCAGGAAGGCGCGACGGCGGCGCAGCGGAACGCGCAGATTGGAGGGCACAAGGCATGAGACAGGTGAAGGGCGGCGGACAATGCGGGAAGCCGGGTGCTTCCGGCAGCGGACAATGCGGGGGCCGCAGCGCCTCCGGCAACGGAGGTGACCGCGTAAGCCGCGGTTACGATGATATCATCAATCTCCCTCACCACGTCTCGACGACACACCCGCACATGACCATCGCTGAGCGTGCGGCCCAGTTCTCGCCGTTCGCGGCCCTGACGGGGCACGGCGACGCGATCCGGGAGACGGCCCGGCTGACGGAAGACCAGATCGTTCTGGACGAGGATATGCTGGTGCGGCTGGACGAGAAGCTGGCGGAGCTGGCGCGGCTGCTTGGGAGGGGCGCTCAGCCGGAGGCGGCGGTTACGTATTTTGCGCCGGATGAGCGCAAGGAAGGCGGAGCGTATCTGACGAAGCGCGGCCGGGTGAAGCGGGTCGATCTGACCGAGCGGAAGGTCATTTTCACGGACCGGACAGAGCTGAAAACAGAGAATATTCTAGATATTGAGATCACGCTGGATTTACGAGGTGTATGATAGTTGATTTTCCGGGTAATCGGAAAGGCTTGCTTTTGGGTGGATTCTAAGGTATAAGGTTATTAAAAGACGAAATCGCCGCATTACGCGGCAGAATGGAGGATGATATGAATTACTACGCAACAGAAAAGATTAACGATCAGCTGACGCTGATCCGCAGCTTAAGCGGTGAGCTTCTGTATCTGGCGGAGGGAACAAAAAGTGCTGTCCTCATCGATACCTGCGTGGGCGTCGGTCATCTGAAAGCGTTTGTGGACACTCTGACGGACAAGCCGCTGACCGTACTTCTGACCCACGGCCATGTGGATCACGCGCCCGGGGCGCCGGAGTTTGATAAAGTCTATATGAACGAGCTGGACATTCCGCTGTACCGCACGCGCTGCCCGCTGGAGGAGAGGAAAGGCTATCTCAGGGCGAATCTGGGCCCGCGCTTCGCGGAATTGACAGAAGAGGATTTTGTGCCGGAGACGCCGGATTATCCGTTTCTGCCGCTTCATGACGGCGACAGCTTCGACCTGGGAGGTCTCCATATCGACGCGTATGCCCTTCCCGGACATACGCCCGGCAGCATGGTATTTCTGCTGCGGGAGCTGCGGACCCTGATTACCGGCGATTCCTGCAATAACGCCACGTATCTGTTTCTCAATGAGTCCAGGCCTCTGACGGAATACCGCGACAACCTGAAAAACCTGCAGGCCCGCCTGGCCGGGCAGTACGACCGGATCTACATGTCCCATGTGGTGATGGAGGCGGGGACGGATATGATCGATAATGTCCTGGAAGCGATCGACGAGGCGCTGCGCGGGGAGGCGTACGACCTGCCCTATGACTTCCGTGGATACCGCGCGTTCATTGCGAAGAAGTGCAATATGCGGTTCGAGCGGGAGGACGGCAAGAGCGGGAATATCGTGTATGATAAGGAGAAGCTGGCGTAAGGGCGTCAGGACGGTTTACCGATACGGGACCGCGTTTTGCGGAAAAAGGGTGGAAGTCGTATCGGATGGCGGGTGCGTCCGGAACCTATGACGCCCCCGCCGTTTTATGGAGCCGCAGCGTTGCGCAGGTTCCCAAGCCTTTGGTGGAGCGGAAACGGATGCCGCACTGGCTGTCGTAATACAGCTGGATGCGCTGGTGGACGTTCTTAACGCCGTATCCCCGGCTTTCGGC
>CANRHU010000076.1 GCA_947630485.1 uncultured Lachnospiraceae bacterium | reverse complement strand
CACCGAAAGAATTTCTTCCGGTATTCTATGATACTGGTGAAACCGCTGCTGTCGGTAAAAACAATTACCTACTTTTTCATTTTCCTTATATGCGGATAATTTATTTGAAAAGCGTAATTCCGTAATCAACTACAGGTTTAAGTTAAATCCTATATGCAGATTATCTAAATAAAAAGCGTAATTCCGTAATTAGTCCAGCCATGGCCGCCGGGAGGGGAGGCCAGTCTGAAACGTTCAGGAAGCCTTGAAATCCCCCGGAAGCACCTAAGAAGCGCCCAGAAGTACCTGAAAACGCCGGAAGCACGGAAGAACCCGGAAGCGTCTAGGAGCCCCCGGAAGCACCGGAAGAGCATGGAAGCGCCTAGGAGCCCCTAGAAGCACCGGAGAACGTCCGGAAGCACCGGAAGAACCCGGAAGCGCCTAGAAAGCGCCTGGAAGCGCCAGAAAGCAGAAGCAGCGCCCGGCACGCATGGCAGATTCCGTTTTACAGTACGAATGGGAACCAAAAGCAGAGAGCAGATGAACCGCAAACAAGAAGATTTTTCCAAGAAGTCAGAGAAATCCCCCGGAAAGTCTCAAATTTATCCGGTAATGCGCAAAAAATACCAGTCACTTTACTGACTGGTATTCTTGAAGTAGCGGAAGGGAGATTTGAACTCTCGACACCACGGGTATGAACCGTGTGCTCTAGCCAACTGAGCTATTCCGCCATCGTGGGATATGGGGCCAACAGGGCTCGAACCTGTGACCCCCTGCTTGTAAGGCAGGTGCTCTCCCAGCTGAGCTATGACCCCATAACAGCGCGTCTTGCGCGACTGCCTAATTAGTATATATGCTGTTTTGTAAATTGTCAAGCCTTTTATGAAAATTTTTGTCGAGCACTTTTTGACACATAACTTATCCCAGATCCAGCCGCTCATAGACCGCCATGGACGCGCTGACTGACACGGCAAGAACCGCGATTCCGGCTGCTAAAAGTCCCGCCGCAAGCGCTGCCGGCGCCGTACCGTTTATCACAGCGGACGCGCCGTTAAAAAGTCCGGAAAATGCCTGCAACACGCCTGTTCTCACCGATTCCGCCACAACGGCGCGCACAACGCTTAATAACATCGGCGCCCCGCAGACAAGCACCAGATAGGCGGCCATGATCAGATATCTGGCCTTCTCATAGCCGAACCGGAACTGGAGCGGCATGTAGATGCCGACAGCCACCGCGAGGATCAAAAATCCCATGACCGCCATCCCAGGAGTCATACCGCCGATCTGTGGTTTCAGGAGACTTATGCCCCAGAACGCGGCGCAACAGAAACCGTACGGCAGGAAAATAACCACGTATTTGGACAGCACCATCATCCTGCGGGAATACGGCGCGGCGCACAGAAGCGACGCCGCCCGAGGATACTGCATTTCCTTCGCCCCCGTCGCGATCAGGACGATGTAGGCTGTCGCTGAAACGGTGATGAAAAATCCCATCGGCCCCACGAACGAGGTATTCATCGTCATCATATACGGAACCGCCAGATTGAGCACAATCAGCAGCACCACGTACCGCCGGATCAGCAGAAGCTCTTTTTTTATCAATGCGATAAACATAAATCTCTATCTCCCTTCTTTTCATTTCTTCCAGGCTTTGTATAACGCGTTCACAACTGGAATCAAAACACAGATAGCTACAAGCCAATCAGGTAAATGCGGCATAGTCAGCTCCCTCCTTACCGCCTCATCTTTTCTGTCTCATCATTACCGTCTGCTCTTTACAGGCCAATCGTACCGGTCTGATATCCAATCCAATGAACCACAGCTGTTCGCTTCATAACAGACAATAATCATTACGGTCAGCGCAATTAATTCAGATTCGCCAGCATAATATCCTCCACCGTGGCCCGCTCCGTCAGTACGCCCGGCATCAGCTTCATGACCCGATCCGCTTCCTTCGTAATGCCGGTAAAGCCGAAGGTGTTCTCCTCCAATTTCAGGAACGGCTTCCGTGTCTCCTCATTTAACATCGCCGGATCCCCCTTTATGATGCGGTAGGAGTCCATCAGCACGTCCTTCTCCTCCTGAAACGCGATCCGTCCCCGGTCGATCATGATCAGCATATCGGCCACTTTATCCAGATCCGACGTGATATGGGTGGAGAAGAGCACGCCCTTTCCGCCCTGTTCCATATAATCCGTCAGCACATGGAGAAATTCCTCCCGGATCAGCGGATCCAGCCCGCTGGTGGGTTCGTCCATCAGAAGCAGCTCCGCCTTATGGGAAAGGGCCAGCGCCAGCGCGAATTTCATCCGCATTCCCTTGGACAGCTCGCTGATCTTCTGGCGCGGCGAGAGCTCGAACCGGTCCAGCCAGCCCGCAAAATCCTGTTCCGACCAGGAGCTGTAGGCGGGGGCCAGAACATTTTTCATCTCCTTAAGCGTCAGCTCCATGTAGAACTGTCCGTCGTCGAAGACCACGCCGAGCCGGTCTTTGATCGTTCTTTCGTCGTTCGCCATATCCAGGCCGAAGACGCGGATCTGCCCGGCCGACGGCCGTACCAGGCCCAGGATCGATTTCAGCGTCGTGGTCTTGCCCGCCCCGTTGATGCCGATAAAGCCGGTGATACAGCCCTCCGGGACGGAAAATGTAATATCCTTCAGCGCAAAATCCCGGTAGGATTTGCACAGCCCATTTACTTCCAAGATATTCATGCTGATTGTCCTCCTGCAATCGTGTGATTGGGGGCGCATTCCGAATCACGCTTCGCGTGATGCGTCCTCCTGCTCTAAGGAATCGGCACGACAGCTTCGCTGTCCTGCCATGTCGTCGGACGCATTCCGAATCACGCTTCGCGTGATGCGTCCTCCTCAAACAAAATCTCGAGCATTTGCCAGAGTTCTTCTTTGCTGATGTCTAAGGATTTCGCGGTGGCGATCATGTCCGCCATCTTTTCCTCAACCTCTCTTCGGCGGGAATCGCGCAGAAGTTCCACGTTTCCCACATTGACAAAGGTTCCGATTCCCACCTGGCTTACGACGAAGCCTTCCTGTTCCAGATCGTCGTACACCCGCCGGATCGTCAGGACGCTGACCCGCAGCTCATTGGCAAAGGTGCGGATGGACGGCAGCGCGTCGCCCTGCTTGAGCTCCTGGCGGAGTATCGCGTCCTTTAACTGATCCTTAATCTGCTGGTACAGAGGGACATCGGAGTTATTTGATATCAGAATCTTCAAATCGCTCCTCCTTTCTAGTGTGATGTGTTTATATACACACTATACTATTATGCCGGCCCATTGTCAAGAGGAAAAAAGATTTTATTGCTTTCCCAAATGATTTGCTATAGAATGTAGGTTATATGCGGACCGTGCCGTTTGGGGGCGGGAATCCGAAAGAAACGGAGAAGAAGAGATGGAAAAGGCGAATGAAACCATGGCAGAAGCGATGAAGGCGGTCAGCGCGCAGATGACGGCCCATATGAAGAGGGAGCAGGCCAATAAAGTTCACAGTTACCGTTCCCTGAACCGGGTGGCGAAGAAGGGACAGATTCTCTTTACCGGTTCGTCCTTGATGGAGCAGTTCCCGGTGGCGGAACTGGCGGCAAGCCGCGGTCTTGGGAAGATTGTCTATAACCGGGGCATCGGCGGTACGACGACGGAGGATTTTCTGCGGGAGATCGACACGGTGCTTTTTGACCTGGAGCCGTCAGTCGTGTTTATCAACATCGGAACCAATGATATCCGGGAGTGGGACGACGGCCGCGACTGGATGGAAAGTCTTCTGGCGAACTATGAGAAGATTCTGAAACAGTGCCGGGAGCGTCTGCCGGATGCGAAGGTGTATGTGATGGCATATTATCCGGTGAACGCGAATGTGGATCAAAGCCCCGGCGCGCAGGGGATGCTTAAGGTGCGCACCAATGAAAATGTCCGCCTGGTCAATGGGAAGGCAGCAGAACTGGCCGCCCGGTACGGCTATGAGTACATTGATGTCAATGACGGTCTGACGGATGCGGAAGGGAACCTGAAAGCGGAATATACCATCGAGGGCGTCCATATGTATGCGGAGGCCTATGAGGTTGTGTACCGGAATCTGCAGAAGTATTTGGAGTGAACCATGGAAGAGAAAACGAATGTCATGCGTCTTCTGGAACAGAAGAAGATCCCATATAAAAGCCACACGTATGATCTTCCGGCGACGACCAGCGGCGAGGAGATCGCCAGGGCTCTGGGGGAGGAATTGGACCGCGTCTTTAAGACGTTAGTGACGGTTGGGAAAAGCGGCCGGAATTATGTGTTTGTGATTCCGGTGGCGGAGGAGCTGGATCTGAAAAAGGCTGCGAAGGCCGTGGGGGAGAAGTCCATCGATATGGTCAGGGCAAAGGAGCTTCTGCCGCTCACCGGCTACGTCCATGGCGGCTGCTCGCCCCTCGGCATGAAGAAATTTTTTAAGACCACGATTCACGAGTCGGTGAAAGAGATGGAGGTCTTTTATTTCAGCGCCGGGAAGGTGGGCTGTCAGGTGGAAGTAAGCCCTGCAGATCTGGCGAAGGTGATCCGGTATGGGACGGCGGATATCGTGGCGGAGCGATAGCTGCGCCTTGGGCATTACGTCAGTATGCAAAAGACGCGCCAGTGACGCGTTTTTTGTATTACGTCAGTATGCAAAAGACGCGCCAGTGACGCGTCTTTTGTATTGCTGCATAAATGATATGTTAGAAAGTCCAGAAAACAGCTCCCATTTTATACGGGGAGGAGGTTGAGCCGCTTCCCTCCCTGGGGAGCGGATTTATCTGGGCTTTTTTGCTGCCTTTTGCGGCGCAAATCTGCAAAACGGTAATCATTCCGCATCCTTTCGGACGTTACCGTATATGAGGGGACGCCCTCAGGAGGAAATCAACATTGACGCGCGAAGATGAACTGATGAAACGAATAGAGGCGGGCGACGGGGACGCGGCGGAGGAACTGGTGGCGATGTATTACAGCCAGATCCTGCGGTACTGTCTCTGGCACGCGCCGAACAAGTCGCTGGCGGAGGACGCCGCGCAGGAGACCTTCTTAAAGGCGATCCGCTATTTCGACCGGTATGTCCACCGCGGACATTTCAAAGCCTTCCTTTATAAGGTGGCGGGAAATGTCTGCGCGGATATGCGGCGGAGACGGTGGAATGAGGAGGCGCCGCTTGGCAAAGCGGGCGGGCGGACGCCGTATCCGCGGGAGAATCCGGCCGGGAATGAAACGGAGGCGGGAGACAATGCGGAAGGCGCTGCGGAATCCGTCTACGTGGAAAAGGGCTTCGTTTTGGCGGAATCGGAACTGGCGCTTCGGCAGATGGTGGCGGGACTGCCGTCCCAGTGGCAGGAGATCGTGCTTTTGCGGTTTGGGCAGGAACTGACTTTGCGCGAAATTGCCGCGGTGACGGAGACGCCGCTTCGGACGGTGCAGTCGCGGCTCAGAGCCGCGCTTAAAGAGCTTCGGAGACAGATGGAGATGGAAGACGGAGGTGGAATGAAATGAACAGCAGGAGAATAAGCAATCGCGGGATCGAGAGGCTGCTTAAGGAGGCTTTCCGCGGTTTTGGAGCAAACGGCTGCGGGACTGCGGAAGAGGAAGCGGAAAAGGCGTATGTGCGTCGGACGGCCGGTCTGGTCAGGCGGGGAAGCGATGGGCATATTTCCTTTTGCGGCTTCCTGCTTCGCCAGATCCGTTTCATCGGCCTGCGGATGTGGGCTGTGCAGACGGCGCTGTTTGCCGCGCTGGCAGGCTGTTTGTGGGTCTGTATGGGCCGGGACTTCTGGCAGGAAGAGCGATACGTGGCCCGCTACCTCTGCGGTCTGTCGCTTGCGGTGTCGGTCAGCGCGCTTCCGTTTCTCTGCCGGACGTTTCGGTATCGGATGCATGAAATCGAAGCCTCTGCCCGGTATTCCTTCGCGGGAGTCCTCCTGGCGAAAATGCTGATGACCGCGCTGGGGGACGCCGTGCTTCTGGGAGGCGCTTTCGTGGGAGCGGCAGCGGGGACGGAACTGGCGGCGGGGAGCATTCTTTTCTACCTGCTGCTGCCGTTTCTGCTGGCAAGCTGGCTGGGTCTGGGCCTGATGGGGCGGGTTTCCGCGGCGGTTTTTCCGGCCGCCTGTATGACGGCGGGGGCTTTATTGCTGGCGGCTTTGGGCGCGGCCGGCCGCCTGTGGGACGGCGTTTACACACAGACGTTTACACCGGGATGGACGGCGGTGTGTGTACTGCTTGCGCTGGCGTGCGTCCGGCAGGCGCGGGCGCTTATGCAGAACGCGGTGTGTCCGGAGTTTCGGACGGCTTAATTCATAAGTGAGGAGGAAAACAGAAGAATGGAGCTGCGAATCGAGCATATTTCGAAAACATTCAGGGATAAACGGGCCGTGGACGGCGTGTCCATGACGGTCACGCCCGGCGTGTGGGGACTTCTGGGCGCCAACGGCGCGGGCAAGACGACGCTGATGCGTATGATTGCCGGGATCATGAGACCGGATGAGGGACAGATCCTTTACGACGGACTGCCGATCGGCACGCTGAAGGGCAGATACCGGGAGATTTTCGGCTATCTGCCGCAGGAATTCGGCTTTTATCCGGAATTTACGGTGAAGGATTATCTGGAGTACGTGGCGGCGCTGAAAGGTCTGCCGGCGCGGGACGCGAAGCGCCGGATCGGCGGTCTTCTGGAAATGCTGGGCCTTTCGGACGTGTACCGAAAAAAGATTGTCAAGCTGTCCGGCGGCATGAAGCGCCGCGTGGGCATTGCCCAGGCCCTGTTAAATGAGCCGGAGCTTCTGATTATGGACGAGCCCACAAGCGGGCTGGATCCGGGAGAGCGGGTTCGCTTCCGCAACCTTCTGTCGGAATTTGCCAAGGACCGGATCGTGCTCATTTCCACGCACATCGTGCCGGATGTGGAGTACATCGCCACCCGCAACGCGGTGATGAAGGACGGGCGGCTGATCGCGGAGGGGACGACGGAGGAACTGGTGAAGCTGGTGGACGGAAAGGTCTGGCAGCGTGTGATCCCGGCAGAGCGGCTGCCGGAATATGAACGGCGGCTGAGGATTGTAAATCTGAGAAATGAGGCGGACGGCCGGGTGTCGATCCGGTATCTGGCGGAGAGCGAATCATCGCCGGAGGGTTTGCGTATGACGGACGGGGAGACGGAGGAGAACGCGGACGCCGCGCCGGTACCGGCAGCCCCGCGGCTCGAGGATCTGTACCTGTGGCTGTTTCCGCAGGATTCGTCCCATAGCGCGGGGACGCCAGCCGGTCCGAACGGTTTCGGCAGCGCTGCCCGTATTTCCATGCAAACGAAGCGCCAGTGACGCTTTGTTTGGATTTCCATGCAGAAAGGAGACGGAAACGCATGAGAATATTTTATCTGGAATTAAAACGTATCTTAAAGACCCGGCTCACCTGGCTTCTGCTTTTGGCGTCGCTGGGAATGACGCTTCTGATGGCATGGCTTCCGACAACCTTTGTGAAAGCGGACGGTTTGAAAGGTCTGGCGGCCGTGAGACGTCTTAAGGAAATTCAGGCGGACACGGCGGGGGAGGTCACGCCGGAGAAGCTTAGGACCGCTCTTGCCGCGTACCAGCAGTGTCTGGATGAATACGGCGCGGAGACGGTCGGAGAACTTCCGGATGACGTCTGGAACAGGCGCATTCTGCCGTTGACAGGCATACTGCACGGCGTGAATGAGGTCTACGCTGATCCGGACACCGGCATCGGTCCGGGACTTCCCAATATCGCCCTGGCTGAGCTTGACGATTATTACGGCGACTGCCGCGCCCGGCTTGCGTCCCTGATGCTTATGGAGCAGAAAGATCACCCCGCGGCTCAGGCGGAAGCCATGCGGCTTTATGAAAAAGTAAAGACGCCCTATCATTTTTATCCGGGCTTTAATACGGACGCGATGGATTATCAGATACTGCTTAGCTTTCTGCTGACGCTTTTTGCCGCGGTTATCGCGGCGCCGGTATTTTCCTCGGACTATCAGACCGGGGCGGACGATATCCTGCGCTGCACGCGCCACGGGCGGTTTGCGCTGGGCGCGGCGAAGACGGGGGCGGTCCTTCTGGTCTGCGGAGCGGCATTTTCCGTCTGTATGATCCTGTTTATCCTGATTACGGACAGCCTGTTCGGCTGGGAGACGGTGGGAACGTCGATTCAGATGCTCTATTCCGTCACGATGCTGGCGGATATGACGGTGCTTGAGACCCAGTGGTTTACGGCCGGAGCCTGTCTGATTTCCCTGCTGGCGTCGGTCGGGCTTAGCGTATTTCTGTCGTCCCGGATTCGTACGGTGTCGGCGGCCCTGGCAGCGTCGATTCTTTCCTGCCTTCTGCCGCTTCTCGTCTATTTTGCGGCGCCGGAGAGCGTGGGACTTTGGCTGCGGGCGATTCTTCCGGCCAGCGGCGCGGCCGGCGTGCAGGTCAGTGTGCTGTTTACGATGTTGGATTATGAGTTTCTGAACATAGCTTCCTTCGCCGTATGGCTGCCGCGGGCCATGGCAGCCGTTTCGGCGGCGGAACTGCCGCTTTTTGCCGCGGCCGCCGTGTGGTCGTACAACCGGCATGCGCTGTGAGCCTGAACCTTTCCCCAAAGGCACAATATTAAAAATATGTAAACGCCGTGAAATCCTTTTGTCAAATCAGATAAACTGTGCTATACTGTACACGTTGGAGACAGAGGCGTGGCAGGCGGGGAATCACGCCGCAGCGTTGATCGCTTTTGGAGGACGGCATGTACCATTTTATTATAAATCCCAATGCCAGCGGGGGACGGGGAAGAAGGGTCTGGCGTCGGGTTGAGAAGGAACTGCGCCGCCTGAAGGTGGAGTACGAGGCGTTTTTGACGGAAAAGACAGGGGACGCCGCGGCATGTGCGTTTCGTTTGACGGACGGCTGTAAGAAACCGCTGACGATCGTGGTGATCGGCGGGGATGGGACGGTCGGCGAGACGGTCGGAGGACTGGCCTTCTGCGGACCGGTGACCATGGGGTATATTCCGGCCGGATCCGGCAATGATCTGGCCAGGAGCTTAAAACTTCCGAAGAATCCGCGGAAGTGTTTAAAGAGAATCCTGCATCCGGCATCGTATAAGCTGCTGGATTACGGCGTGGTCTCCTACGGCGGCCAGTCGGCCCACCATCGCTTTGTGGTGAGCTCCGGTATCGGCATGGATGCGGCGGTCTGCGGCAACATCGCGGAGGTGCGCGCACGGCAGACGGGGAGAGGGATATTTCTTGGGAAATGGAACTACCTGGTGCTGGGGATCCGGCAGCTGATTCTGGCGAAGCCGGTGAAGGGCTGCCTGATCCTGGACAGCACGAAGAAGGTGGAATTCAACCATATCTATTTCATATCGGCCCATATACATCCGTATGAGGGCGGCGGCTTTTTGTTTGCGCCCGGCGCGGATCCCAGTGATGGGCAGCTGGATGTGCGGGTGGTGCATCAGGATCGGAAGCTTCGGCTGGTGCCGATCCTTCTGGGGGCGCTTTTGGGAAGCCGGAGGAATCATCCCGGTTCCCGCCTGTATACCTGCCGGGAGGCGGAGATCCGTCTGGATCGGCCGATGGCGGTGCATTATGACGGGGAAAGCTGCGCGAGGCAGCAGGAGCTGCAGCTTAGGTGCATATCGAGTAAGATCAGAATGATTGTGTAGGAATTAGGAAGCGCCGGCGTTCGTTTTCGCGGCGGCGCGGGAGCGTATGAAGGGAACGGCTGCGGCATGAGAATCGGACAGGGATACGACGTACACCGCCTGACGGAAGGGCGGGAGCTGATACTCGGGGGAGTGAAGATTCCCTATGAGAAGGGACTTTTGGGACATTCAGACGCGGATGTGCTGATTCACGCGGTTATGGACGCGCTTTTAGGGGCGGCGGCGCTCGGCGATATCGGACAGCATTTTCCGGATACGGATCCGGCCTATGAGGGGATATCCAGCGTGGAGCTTTTGAAGCGCGTCGGCGCGCTTTTGGAGGAACGCGGCTATGTGATTGAGAATATCGACGCGACGATTATCGCCCAGCGGCCCAAGCTGGCGGCCTGGCGGCCGCAGATGGCGGCGAATATGGCGGAGGCGTTAGGGATCGACGCCGGCCGCGTCAGCGTGAAGGCGACCACCGAAGAGGGGCTCGGCTTTACCGGGAGCGGGGAGGGAATCTCCGCCCAGGCGATCTGCCTGTTGACGTCGGCAGAGGATTACTGTTATGATGACAGGATGAGCGCGCCGCCGCCGCGGTGCGCGGGCTGTCCCGGCTGCGGGCAGATGACGGAGGCGCAGCCGGATTAGGCTGCTGGCCGATGACGGAAGCGCAGCCGGAGCAAGCCGCGGGCAGATGACGGATGCAAAACCGAACCAAGCCGCGGCAGGAAGCCGCCGCGGGCAGCGGCGGAGAGACGGCGGCTTAAAATAAGAAAGCGTTGGCAGAAAAAGGAAACAGACCATAGTTACACGGTACAGAGTTCAGGAGGAATCGTATCAGATATGAAGATTTTCAACACATTGAGCAGAAGGAAAGAAGAATTTGTACCCTTGGAGCCGGGGAAAGTCAAAATGTATGTCTGCGGCCCGACGGTTTACAATTATATCCATATCGGCAACGCCAGGCCCATGATCGTCTTCGACACGGTGCGGCGGTATTTTGAGTATAAAGGCTACGAGGTGAATTTCGTATCCAATTTCACGGACGTGGACGACAAGATCATCAATAAGGCGCTGGAGGAGGGCGTGGACGCGTCCGTGATCTCCGAGCGGTTCATCGCTGAGTGCAAAAAGGACATGGCGGGTCTGAATGTAAAGCCGGCCACGACCCATCCCCAGGCGACGAAGGAGATCGAGGGGATGCTGGCCATGATCCGTACACTGATCGAGAAGGGACACGCTTACGTGGCCGCGGACGGAACCGTGTATTTCCGGACGGAATCATTTCCGGAGTACGGAAAGCTTTCCCACAAGAATCTTGACGAGCTGCAGTCCGGTTTCCGCGAGATTAAGGTGACCGGTGAGGAGGGCAAGGAGGATCCGAATGATTTCGTCCTGTGGAAGCCGAAGAAGGAGGGCGAGCCTTACTGGGAGTCCCCCTGGTGCGAGGGCCGTCCCGGCTGGCACATCGAGTGCTCGGTCATGGCGAAGCGCTATCTGGGCGACGAGATCGACATCCACGCAGGCGGCGAGGACCTGATCTTTCCCCATCATGAGAATGAGATCGCGCAGAGCGAGTGTGCCAACGGAAAGCCCTTCGCGAAGTACTGGATGCACAACGGTTTTTTGAATATCGACAATAAGAAGATGTCCAAATCCCTCGGAAATTTCTTTACGGTCCGGGAGATCAGTGAGAAATACGACCTGCAGGTGCTTCGTTTCTTCATGCTGAGCGCCCACTACCGCAGTCCGCTGAATTTCAGCGCGGAGCTGATGGAAGCGTCGAAGAACGGCCTGGAGCGGATCCGGACGGCGGTCGGGAAGCTGACGGAGCTTCGGCAGAAGGCGCGGGCGGCGGCCGCTCAGGCAGCAGCCGGGAGCACCGCGGGAGACGGGGCGGCAGCCGGACAGCCGGTTGACGCCGACACGGCTTCCCTGACGGCGGCTGAGCAGGAGAATGTGGCCGCGGCGAAAGAGCTGGTCGCCAAATACGAGGCCGCCATGGACGATGATTTCAATACGGCCGACGCTGTCTCCGCCGTCTTTGAGCTGGTAAAGCTCAGCAACTCCACGGCGGATGAGGGCAGCAGCCTTGCGTATGTGTCGTATCTGAAAGAGACGATCGAGAAGCTGTGCGATGTGATGGGCATCGTCACCGAGGCAAAGCACGAGGCGCTGGATGCGGAGATCGAGGCCATGATCCAGGAGCGGCAGGAGGCCAGGAAGGCGAAGAACTACGCGCTGGCCGACGAGATCCGCGGGAAGCTGTCCGATATGGGCATTATTCTGGAGGATACCAGAGAGGGCGTGAAATGGAAACGCGCGTAGGCGATGGTGAAACGGTTTTGACCGGACAGGAATCCACGGCGCTTCCGGCTCATTTTAAGGAGATCTTCCACCTTCACGAAGTGGATGCGGCGGCCTATTCCCCGCTGGCGCTCGCCTATATCGGCGACGCGGTTTACGAGGTGATGGTCCGCACACGCGTCGTAAACCTGGGCAATATGCAGGTCAATAAGATGCACCGCCATGACGCGAATCTGGTGAAGGCGGAGACCCAGGCGCGTATGATCCGGCTTCTGGAGCCGGAGCTGACGGAGGAGGAAGACGCCGTCTATAAGCGTGGCCGTAACGCCAAGTCCGCTTCCGGCGCCAAAAACGCGTCGGTCATCGATTACCGCACGGCCACGGGATTTGAGGCGCTGGTGGGCTATCTGTATTTGTCGGAGCGGCTGAACCGGCTGGCGCAGCTGGTGGGTCTTGGCCTTGAGAGGATAGGAGAATTTGACGGAGAATGAGCAGATACGGGGATGAGAAAAACAGTGTCGGTCAGCAGGCCCGGTCAGAGGAGCCGGAGAATGGCTCGGCGATGATTGAGGGCCGCAACGCGGTGCTGGAGGCGTTTCGCTCCGGCAAGACCATAGACCGGCTGTATGTGCTGGACGGCTGCAAGGACGGTCCGGTGCAGACGATCCTGCGGGAGGCCAGAAAGCAGCCGGATTTGATCCTGAATTTTGTTAAGAAAGAGAGGCTGGACCAGCTGTCGGCGACCGGGCATCATCAGGGCGTCGTCGCCCAGGCGGCGGCCTACGGATATGCCACGGTGGAGGATATTCTGGAACATGCGAGGAGGAAGGGCGAGCCGCCGTTTGTGATTCTTCTGGACGGAGTCGAGGATCCCCACAATCTGGGAGCCATCATCCGCACGGCCAATCAGGCCGGGGCCCATGGGGTCATTATCCCCAAGCGGCGGGCGGTTGGCCTGACCGCTACGGTGGCGAAAACCTCGGCCGGGGCGCTCAATTACACGCCGGTCGCCAAGGTGACGAATCTGACGGCCGTGATCGAACAGCTGAAAAAGGAGGGACTCTGGTTTGTCTGCGCCGACATGGCGGGCGAGGTTATGTATGAGCTGAACCTGACCGGCCCCATCGGGCTGGTGGTGGGCGGCGAAGGCGACGGCGTCAGCAAGCTGGTAAAGGAAAACTGCGATATGGCCGCGCGGATTCCGATGAAGGGCGACATCGATTCGTTGAACGCGTCTGTGGCGGCGGGCGTACTGGCCTATGAGATCGTGCGCCAGAGAATGAAAGCAAAATAACGGCGGAATGGAAAGAATGACCAATTAGAAATCAATGACCGAGACCGGCCGGGCCGCGCGATCTGCGCGGCCTGGGCGTTTCCATGCGGAAAGAGTGCCAGCGGCACGCGTTATATTTTTGGAAAAGGACGGAGATACTAAGGGAAGAACCAAAAGGAGGCCAATTATGACAAAATCGGACAGACGGAAAGTAGTGCTGGTGGGCACCGGCATGGTGGGCATGAGCTATGCCTACTGCCTGCTGAACCAGAATGTATGCGAGGAACTGGTACTCATCGACATTGACAAGAAGAGGGCCGAAGGCGAGGCCATGGATTTAAACCACGGTCTTGCGTTTGCGTCCGGGAGTATGCGGATCTACGCGGGCGAGTACCGGGACTGCCAGGACGCGGACATCGTGGCGATCTGCGCCGGCGTGGCCCAGCAGCCCGGAGAGACCCGCCTGGATCTTCTCAAGCGCAACGCGAAGGTATTCAAATCCATCGTGGATCCGGTGACGGCCTCGGGCTTTAACGGAATCTTCCTGGTGGCGACGAATCCGGTGGATATCATGACTCGGATCACCTACGCGCTGTCGGGATTTAATCCCCGCAGAGTGCTCGGCAGCGGCACGGCCCTGGATACGGCCCGGCTCCGCTATCTGCTGGGCGAGTATCTGAATGTAGACCCCCGCAACGTGCACGCGTATGTGATCGGAGAGCACGGCGACAGCGAGTTCGTGCCCTGGAGCCAGGCGTTTCTGGCGACAAAGCCGATCACGGAGCTTTGCGACAGCAGCGAGGAGATCTGCATGGACAGACTCAGCGAGATTGCGGCGGAGGTTCAGGGGGCGGCTTACAAGATCATCGAGGCCAAGAAGGCCACCTATTACGGCATCGGCATGGCGATGACGCGGATCACAAAGGCGATTCTGGGCGACGAGAACAGCGTGCTGACGGTCTCCGCCATGCTGCGGGGCGAGTACGGCCAGACGGATGTGTTCGCCGGCGTTCCCTGCATCATCAACCGCAACGGCATCCAGCGGGTGTTAGAGATATCGCTGAACGAGGAGGAGCAGCAGAAATTCGCGGATTCCTGCCGGATTCTGCGCGGCAGCTTCGACCAGATGATCTGAGCGTGCGGCGCGAAAATTCCCGAAGCATGTTCCGGCAGGCCGCGCGAAAATTCCCGAAGCGGGTTCCGGCAGGCGGGCCGCGCGGCTTTCCGCTGGAATGTACCCGGATTTTCCTGCGGCTTTCCGCCGCGCAGGGTTGTTTCATGAAGAATAATCTTAATCAGAAAAAACGTTGATTATATCGAGAGTTATGGATGGTATACAAA
>CANRHU010000075.1 GCA_947630485.1 uncultured Lachnospiraceae bacterium | reverse complement strand
GAGTACAACACAATCTTATATTGTGTTGTACTCGTTTTTCCATGCAGCCAAACTTTCGATATACTATCTACCAATGCAAACAGCGTGCTACCGGTATTCTGCTCGTATAGAAATACGAACAGCGCGCTATTGCTTCTCTTGACTCCCTGCTCGCACGAAAATACAAACAGCGCATCATCAATTCTCTGTTCTCACAAAAATCAAACAGCGCGTCACTGGTGCTCCGTTTGCATGGAAACAAAAGCGGCCGCTGTTTCAAAAGCATCGCAGCAGCCGCAAATTATTCAACTTGATAAATTTTAAATTTCTGCCAAACACGAACCTCAGAAGTGCCGTCCCATCCCTAGAAACGCTAGCCTCGGAATCCTTTAGAAACGCTAACCTCGGAAACGCCAACCTAAGACCTGACGTTGAAGATCTGACGTTGACTTCATAACGCCATCACGCCATAATGCCGCAGCGCCATGACGCAAACACCGGGCTCTCGGCCTGCCATTTTCCCGCTAACACCGGCAGAACAGATTATACCCCACGACCATCAGCGCGATAATGAATACAAGAAGCGCCAGCGAAGTGGGGATCAATACCTTCACCGCCATGCCGACACCGACGCAGAACATACAAAGCCCCCACACCCGTCTCATATATCCCTCCAGAGTCTTTCCGGGGCCGCGCAGAATGACAGTGAACCGCGCAGCCTATATGGACATCATATGCAGCCGGGACTGCATGTATGATAACGGAAGGCTACCGAAAAGGACTCGGCCGCTGTCCTTGATCTGCTTATTTCCCATCGTCCTGGGCCATCTGCTCCGCCACCTGAACGGCCTGCTCAGAAACGGGTTCGCCGACGCTGACCTTACCGGAGGTGAAACGGTTCACCAGATCGGGAATCATATCCAAAACTTTATTTACCGTATTCTGGTTCTTGATGTTCACCAGACGGGTAGAGCCGTTTTGAATCACAAGAATCGCGCTGGGGCTCAATTTAGCGCTCATACCGCCCGCGCCCCGGTTCTTGGCGTTCGCGTCGAAAGCGCCCGCAGCCATGCCGCAGGACACGTCCATCAGCGGCAGGATGATCGCGCCGTCCACACGCACAGCGTCGCCCACCACGGTCTTGGTCGTCACCAGTTTATCGATGCCGGAAAACAGGGCATCGATGGAAGATGTAATCTGTTTGCTGCTGTCTGCCATATTATTTTCCTCCATTTCCAAGGAATTTTCTTACCTTCTTAATCATTCTCCAGAGATTTCTGTCGATCAGAACCCGAACGGCACGGGCCGCCAGCGTTCCAATACGGATGCGGCCCTTCAGCTGCAGATCACCGTCGATCACAGCATTCTCAAAATCCGGCGTAATCGTAAATTGTGTACCATAAAGCGCATACAGCACGCTGCATGCCGCCAGCACTTTTCCTGTCGTCGCCGGATCGTCGAAGCCGAAGGTCACCTGGCCATTCGCCTTCTGCGGCAGAATATGCCGGAGAATCGCTGTCACCTGACGCCAGATCAACCGGATCGTCTTCCGGTTCTTCGGATCCTCCAGGAAATTCCCGACCCAGCGGCGCTTTTGATCCGCCCATTCCAGCTTGTCTCCGACCGCGGAGAAAATACTTTCGATTCGGTCAACAATATCATCGGAATCGTCTTCCTCCTCCGACTGATTCCCTTCTCCCTCAATATCAGATAAAGCATCCGCGCCACTCTCTGACATGCTGTTATCCGACGCGTCGTTAACCGAAGGTGTATCGCTTTCCATCTCCGCGACGCGGTGTTTATGTCCCTCCGCGGACGTAATCTCCACAAAATCATCAGCTCCCGCAGAAGTAACCTCTATGAATTCTCCGTCTCCTGCGGACGTAATCTCCCGGGAGCCCGCATCTCCCACGGACGTCGCTTCTACAAATTCATCGTCGTCCCATCCGTCTGCTTCTCCGCCGCTCTCATCGCGGCTCTCCCCGGCGCTCTCGACACGACTCTCCGCGCCGCTCTCGTCGCGATCCTCCTCCGCGCCGCCCTCGCCGGACACCGTATGGAAAACGGAAAAGCCCAGCAGCTTCGCCCCGATCTCCAGTCCGTTTTCATAGGAAACCAGGACGGAAACCGCATGGAGCAGCCAGGTGACGCGCACCTTTCCCGCAGGAGAGCCATGCCAGCTGCCATCCAGGCGGTAACGGACCGGAACCAGAAGCACCAGAAGGAGCGCCGCAAGCAGCAGCCCCAAAGCCGCCAGAAGCACGATTCCTATGATCTTCAATATGAACAGAAGAATATGCAGCATCTCACCTCTCCCGATCTCTCACACGTCTCGGCTGCCGGGCGGCCGCCTTTTCAGCCCGTATCCGACAGTTTCAGATACTCCCTGATTCTGAAATCACCGGTCTCCTGATACATTTCGCTCACAATGCGGCCGGCCAGCTTTAACGCCTCCTGATATCCCCGGGCAATCCCCAGAATCAGAAGGTCCTTGTCCTCATAGTAATCCTGCAAAATCGTCTTTGTCGGATAGATGTCAAGGATATTATTCCCATTCGAAGGGGGCGTAATCACGTAGACGTCCGCGTGCGGCTTCTTCTCCCTTATATCCTGAATGATCGCGTAGCGCCGCTTTTTCGCCTTCTCACCCATGTACAGATGCTCATACCAGACGATCAACCGCCTCACTCCTAATCCGTAAACAGTTCCTTCTCCAACAGTTCCATGCACGCCTCGCGCTCCGCAAAGTCCGTACAGGACAGAAGGCTTCCGGTCACATATTCCCGAAGCTCCTCCACCGTGCGGAAATTCATCGGCAGCTGGGCCAGGACGCACGCCATTACCGCCCGCACCACGGGCTTTTGCATCCCCTCAAACAGCTTTTCCAGCCGCTCGCAGAATTCCCGGCCCTTTTCCTCGACCCAGGCTCGGTCGGCCGGCTCCTGCGGACCGCCTTCCTCTTTCAGGGGCGCGAACGGACTGGCGGAAAGCAGCTTCTCCATCTTCCGCAGGTCCTCGTCCGTCTCTTCTTCTTTAAAATGGATCCGCTCGATGGCGGATTCCTGGATGCCCTCCAGATCCTCGAGCGATTCGGTCAGCGCCTCGTCGATCTTCCGGGCAGCCTCCGCGGGCCCGCCGGTCCGCGCAAAATGCTCACGCACGCCGGTGACCACATGGCGGAACACGCCGTCCTCCCACATGTCTATCATGGCCTCCCCGCGGCTCAAAAAGAGCACATACAGGTCGTTCAGAAGATTTTCAAAGGACAAACAGACATCCACCTTGCGGCGAAGCCGCTCCGCGGCCTGCTCCAGACAGAAGCGGGCAGCCTCGTAGGCGTCCCCGTCCATATTTCGATAATCGGCGTCCCGCAGGGACACATACGCCCTCTCTAACTCCGGCTGCGCCTCCTCACGGCCCTCGGGCAGGTCGATCATGGCGGAGGTGCAAAGCATATAGAGAAGCCCCTCGATGCCGGTGCGGTCCGCCCCGATGTAGGTCGTCAGCTTATCCAGAACCATTCCGTAAAATTTCTGGCGCGTATAGCGGATCGGCAGCTGCGCCACAATGCTGCGCAGGCGGCTGTCCAGGATTACCGCGTCCCCGGATGTCTTCAAGGCCTCCACAATCCGGTCCGCAAACGCCTCCGGCGTCTCTTTCGGAGGATCCAGCTTCAGGAAACGCCTTTCCAGACGGTTTAACACGTACTCGTAAATCGCGAAGCAGTCTCCATAGGAGGTCAGAATCTCCATCTCCTTCATGGTCTCATTCCGCAGCCCGTCAAGCGCTTCCGTCCGGTCCTCTCCCTCAAGGAACGCCTCCAGAAGCTCTCCGAAACGGCTTTCCCGCGTGCGGATGCTGTCCTCCATCGCAGGATACTCAAACATCATCTCGCAGAATGCGTAATAGTTCAGAGCCAGCCGCGAAAACGCATAGCGGTAGGCGGCAGATTTTAATCTCTTTCTCTCATGGGTTTCCAATGACGTTTCCTCCGAGTTCTTCTATTTCCAATCCATTTAAATCCTTTTTGCAGGCACGCTATTTCGCGCAGCTTTCCAGGATGCACCGCCGCAGAAGATCCAGGCCCCGGACGACGGCCTGCTCCCGTACCTTCTGCCGGTTGCCCTTGAACTGGTATTTCTCTACCTCAACCTTATCCTTCATACAGCAGCCGATGTAAACCAGCCCCACCGGCTTGTCCTCCTCGCTGTCCGGTCCCGCGATACCGGTAACCGCCACGCAGGCGTCCGCGTCGGACGCGAACACGCCTCCGGTCGCCATCTCCTTTACGGTCTCCTTGCTGACAGCGCCGTATTTCTTAAGCGTCGCCTTATTCACATCCAGAAGTCTGCGCTTCGCCTTGTTGGAATACGTCACAAAGCCCTGACGGAATACCTCCGACGCGCCGGGCACATTGACGATCCGCGCGGCCAGCAGACCGCCCGTACAGGATTCCGCAGTCGTCACCGTCATCTCGTATTTCTTAAGCAGGCGGACAACCGCCATCTCCAATGTCTCTTCCTCGCGGGTCGTGTAAACCGCCGTGCCGAAGCGCCGCCTGATTTCCTTCACCACAGGCCGCAAAAGCTTCTCGCCCTCCTCCTGACTGGAGGCCCTGGCGGTGACGCGCAGATGGACCTCGCCCACCTTCGCGTAGGTCGCGATCGTCGGATTCGTCTGGGCGTCGATCAGGTCGAGAAGCTCGCTCTCCACCTTGCTCTCGCCCACGCCGCAGATCTTCACCATCTGGGAAATCAAAAGCTCCGGCTGTTTTCTCTGCAGGTAGGGAAGCACCCTCCCTTCAAACATCGGAATCAGCTCGTTCGGCGGTCCGGGCAGAAGAACCGCGCATTTGCCGTCCTTCTCCAGAATCAGCCCCGGCGCGGTGCCGTTTTCATTGTCAAGCACGACGGCCCCATGGGGAACCATCGCCTGGCGCCAGTTATTGTCGGGAATCTCTTTGTACGTGCTGTTCTTAAAATACTCCCGGATCCGCTCCTTCGTGTGCTCGTCCGGCTCCAGGGGCATCTCAAGCACCTTCGCGCAGGTCTCCCGGGTCAAATCGTCCTCCGTGGGGCCCAGACCCCCGGACAGGATCACCACATCGGACCGGCCAAGGGCCGTCCGAAGCGCCTCGGAAAGACGCGCCTCATTATCCCCCACGACCGTCTGATGATACATGGACAAGCCCAGACCGGCGCACTGGGCAGCCAGATACTGGGCGTTGGTATTTACGATATTGCCCATAAGGATCTCTGTTCCCACAGAGATCAGTTCCGCTGTCATCTCACATACTCCCTTCCGTAAGTACTTTGTGATTCTTAGCGATATAATCCACCAGCGACACTACGGTCAAAATCAGAGCGATCCAGACGCAGAGCGCCGTCAGAAGCCGCATAAATCCCGCCTCAAAATTTACAATCAGCAGGATCACGGCGATCATCTGAAAGGTAGTTTTGAATTTCCCCCAGTAGCTGGCCGCGATGACCACGCCGTTGTCCGAGGCCACCAGACGGAAGCCGCTGATAATGAATTCGCGGCTGATGATGATGATGACCATCCAGGCCGGAAGCCGGCCCATTTCCACCAGGCAGATCAGCGCCGAACAGACCAAAAGCTTGTCCGCCAGCGGATCCATAAATTTGCCGAAATTCGTGACCAGATTGTACTTTCTGGCGATCTTTCCGTCCAGCATATCCGTCAGGCTGGCGATGATGAAAATAGCGACGGCGATGTAATCCACATACCCCAGAATTCCGCCGAAAATCGCCATAAACCAGCCCCACTGCTGATGGCTGCCCAAAAGAAGCACTACAAAGGGCACGATCAAAATTACCCGGAAAATCGTTAATTTGTTAGGCAGATTCATATGCTCCCCTCCTCATAGATCTCCCCGATCAGGTCATACTCTGCGGCGCCCGTCACCTTTACCCGGACGAAATCGCCGGTCATAAGCTCCTCATCCGTATTCACAAAAAGCAGCCCGTCCACGCCCGGCGCGTCCATATAGGTCCGGCCTACGTAGGCGTTCTCATCGGCCACCTTTCCCTCGATCAGAACCTCCAGCACCCGGCCGACCATCGCTTCCGATTTGTCGAAGGCAATCTCCTGCTGCAGTTCCATGATCTCGTCCCGCCGCTGTTCCTTCACTTCCTCCGGAATCTGATCCGGAAATGAGGCCGCCGGCGTGTCTTCCTCCTGCGAATAGGCGAAATCGCCCAGCCGCTCGAATTCCATATCGTTGACAAAATCCATCAGGATCTCGTGGTCTTCCTGCGTCTCTCCCGGGAATCCGGAAATCAGCGTCGTCCGAAGCGCGATATCCGGAATCCGCTCCCGCAGATGCGATACGATCCGCCGCAGGCTCTCCTGCGTGGTCCGCCTGCCCATGCGCTTTAAAATGCGGTCGCTGGCGTGCTGGATCGGCAGATCCAGATAATGACAAATCTTCTCCTCCTCAGCAATCACATCGACCAGTTCCTCGGTGATCTCCTCCGGATAACAGTACTGAATCCGGATCCACTGGATGCCGGGAATCCTGCAAAGCTCACGCAGAAGCCGCGGGAGGGACTTCTCCCCGTACAGATCCACGCCGTAAAGAGTCGTCTCCTGCGCCACCAGGATCAGCTCCTTCACTCCCTGCCGCGCAAGCGTGCGGGCCTCGTCAAGAAGCTCCTCCATCGGAACGCTCCGATAGCTGCCGCGCAGGCTTGGGATAATGCAATACGTGCAGCGCTTGTCGCAGCCCTCCGCGATCTTGAGGAACGCGTAGTATCCGCCCGTGGTTACAATGCGGTCCGCCTCCACCTTCGGAAACGCGTTGATATCGGCAAAACACTGGGATTTCTGTCCGTTTAAGGCTCTATCCAGTACCTTCGCAATCTCATCATAGGAGGCCGTCCCGATGACCGCGTCCACCTCCGGAATCTCCGTAAGAATCTCTTCCCGATACCGCTGGGCCAGGCAGCCCGTGACAATCAGCGCCCTGCAGGGGCCGGATGCGCGCCACTGCGCCATCTCGAGAATCGTGTTCACGCTCTCTTCCTTGGCGTCGCCGATGAAACAGCAGGTGTTGATGAGAATCGCGTCCGCTTCCGTCTCGTCGTCGGTGAACTCGTAGTCCTCGCGCCGCAGAAGCCCCAGCATCTTCTCCGTATCCACCAGATTCTTGTCGCAGCCAAGGGAAATGCAAAGTATCTTCATGTATACTCCTCGCCGTTATCTCATGGACGCATTGCCCATGAGATCCAAAGCTTTCGCCTGCTATTCGGTCACTTCCGAAAGATCTTCATCGGTCACGGCGCTTCCGGCCGGCTCCGCCGCGTCGGACGCCTCCGCCTCCGCAGGCCCGGCCGTCTGCTCGTCGTCGGCGGTGTCATCCTCGCTGACGATCCGCACCTTCTGATGATACAGCTCGTCTACCGCTACGCTCAGCGGCTTTCGACCGGCAGAGGCGGTCATGGCTTCCTCCCCGGCAATCAGCTGCCGTGCTCTCTTCGCGGTGGCGATCACGATGGAATAGCGGCTCTGAACCACCGGCTCCTCGCCCGGCTCCACACCGCTGTTAACTGCCTGAATCAAATCATGATAAGATGGATGTAACATAATAAAATGCTCCTCTCTGATGCTTATTTTATAATCGTCATATTCCCGACTGGTTTCGGCTTTCGACCGACTCCAACTCAAACCGGTCTCGGCTCAAACTCAAACCGGTCTCGGCTCCAAATCAGCTCCGGCTCAAACCAACTTCACCTCAAAGCCTCCTAGCGCCGCGGCCAGCCTCAGCACTCCGCCAGCTCCCTGCGGATCCGCTCGATAAATCCCTGGTTATTGCTCACCCGGGCGTGCTGCGCCTGGATGATACGGTGCATCTCCTCCACGCAGGCGTCCAGATCGTCGTTGATCAGCAGATAGTCATAGCCGGCCATGCCCTCTGCCTCCTCCTTCGCCCGCGCAAGCCTCTCGCGGATGACCTCCTCGCTCTCGGAACCCCTCCCGACCAGACGGCGCTTAAGCTCCGCCACGTCCGGCGCCGATACGAACAGAAGGAGCGTATCCGGGAACTGCTTTTTTACCTTCAGCGCCCCCTGGATCTCGATCTCCAGGATCACATCCTTCCCGGCCCGCAGCTGCTCCATCACATAGCTTTTCGGGGTCCCGTAAGAATGCTTGACATATCTGGCATACTCGATCAGCTGATCTTCACGAATCAGCCGGTCGAATTCCTCCTCCGTCACGAAAAAGTACTCCCGGCCGTGCACCTCTCCCTCCCTGGGGCTCCTGGTGGTGGCCGAAACAGACAGCGCGTAGTTATCGTATCTGCGGAGGAGCTCCTTCATGAGAGTCCCCTTTCCGGCTCCGGAAAACCCCGACACTACCGCCAATATCCCTTGATCGCTCATAGATCCATGCTCCAATTCCGCCGTCTTTAATATCATTCGATGTTCTGTATCTGCTCGCGGATCTTCTCGATACCGGTCTTAAGCTCGATGGCTTTGCCGGACACCTCCAGGTCGTTCGCCTTCGAGAGGATCGTATTCGCCTCCCGGTTCATCTCCTGGGCGATGAAATCCAGCTTACGGCCGACGCTGCCGCCCGCCTCCAGCTCCTTGCGGGTGGCTCCGATATGGCTTCTGAGCCGTACCGTCTCCTCGTCCACGCAGATCTTATCCGCAAAAATCGTAGTCTCCGTGACGATCCTCGACTCGTCTACCGTATTGTTCTCCAGAAGCTCCTTCACCTTCTCCGTCAGCCTCGCCCGATACTCCTCGACGACGGACGGCGAACGGTTCTCAATCTCTTCCACCAGCGCAAGCATCTCGTCCAGCTTGCCGATCAGATCGTTCTTCAGATGCTCGCCCTCACGGATGCGGGCCTCGACGAACGCCTTCGCCGCTTCCTCCACCGCGCCGGACAGAAGCTTCCACATGGATTCCTCATCCTCCGGCGTTTCCTCCATGGTCAGAACCTCCGGCATACGCGCAAGCCGCGACACGGTTACATCGTCTTCCAGGCCGAACTGCTCCTTCATTCTCTTAAAATATTCCATATACTCCGCGGCCAGACCCTCATTGTACTTGAGCATCATGGTCTGGGCCGTGTAGTCCTCATAGGTAATGAAGACATCCACCTTGCCGCGCTGGATATCATTTTTCAGCAAATTACGGAGGGCGGCCTCAAAATAATTGAACTTCTTCGGCATCTTAATGCTCATGTCCAGATAGCGGTGGTTCACCGACTTGATCTCCACGGAGATCTTATACTGATCCGTGACCTTCTCACACCTGCCAAAGCCCGTCATACTCTTGATCATTTCGTGGTGCCTCTCTTTTCTCATAGTTAAATATCATTATAAGGCAAATGGAAAATGAAGTCAACATCGCATCAAAAGTTTCCTGCGGTTTAGGGGGCAGGGTCAGGGGCCGCGCACACACTGGTACTTGTGCGGTTTCGGTATCTGTGTTATGATGAGCATATCCATTTTTATCCGAAATAGAATTCCGCGGCGCATTTTTGTCTCACAGGGCGCAGGTTTTCGGGAAACAGAAACCGGCCGCGGCAGAATACGGAGGTTTTCGCAATGGCATTTGACGGAATCGTGATCGCGAACCTGACGCGCGATCTCAAGGAGCGTCTGGAAGGGGCCAAGATCACCAAGATCGCCCAGCCCGAGAAGGACGAGCTTTTATTTACCATAAAGAATTTCAAAGACACATACCGGGTACTGATGTCGGCCAGCGCCAGCCTGCCGCTGATCTATTTCACGGAAAACAACAAGCCGGGGCCGCTGACCGCGCCCAATTTCTGTATGCTGCTGCGCAAACACATCGGCAGCGGCCGCATCGTAAGCGTGAGCCAGCCCGGCCTGGAGCGGATTATCGAATTTACCATCGAGCATCTGGACGAAATGGGCGACCTGCGCCGCAAAAAGCTGATCGTGGAACTGATGGGCAAGCACAGCAATATCATCTTCTGCCGGGACGACGGCGTGATCATCGACAGCATCAAGCATGTGTCCGCCCAGGTCAGCTCCGTGCGGGAGGTGCTTCCGGGGCGGGAATATTTTATTCCGCAGACGGTGGAGAAGGCAAATCCCCTAACCTTCGATGAGGAGGATTTCTCCCGGCGCTTGAGCGCCGCGCCCATGCCGGTTCAAAAGGCGCTCTATTCGAATCTGACGGGCTTAAGCCCCATTGTCGCGCTGGAGCTGTGCCATCTGGCCTCCATCGACGCGGACCACTCCGCAAATGAACTGTCAGCGGCGGAGCTGACCCACCTCTATCACACGCTGTCGCTGATGATGGAGGATGTCCGCGAGGGCCGTTTTGCGCCCAATATCGTGTACCGCGGCGACGAACCGGTAGAATTCGCCTCGGTGCCGCTGACCTGCTACGAGGGCGGCGCGTACCGCGCGCAGAGCTTCCCCTCCGTAAGCCGCCTTCTCGAAACCTACTATGCCTCCCGCGACACCGCCGTCCGCATCCGCCAGAAATCCACGGATCTGCGCAAGATCGTCCAGACCGCGCTGGAGCGCAACTATAAGAAGCTGGAGCTTCAGGAAAAACAGCTTGGCGACACGGAAAAGCGGGACAAATTTAAGACCTACGGCGAACTTCTCAACACCTACGGCTACGAGCTGGAAGGCGGCGAGAAGGAACTGAAATGCCTGAATTACTATACGAATGAAGAAATAAAAATCCCGCTGGATCCGCAGCTGACGGCCCGCGAGAATTCCCAGAAATATTTTGACCGGTATAACAAGCTGAAACGCACCTATGAGGCCCTGACGGAGCAGACCGCCGCGACCCGCGGCGAAATCGACCATCTGGAATCCATCGCCACGTCCTTAGAGATTGCCTTAAAGGAGGAGGACCTGGTCCAGATCAAGGAAGAGCTGACGGAATACGGCTACATCCGCCGCCATAATGCGGGCGGCAAAAAGCCGAAAATCACCAGCAAACCGTTCCATTACCTCTCCACTGACGGATTCCACATCTATGTGGGCAAGAACAACTACCAGAATGAGGAGCTGACCTTTAAGCTTGCCTCCGGAAACGACTGGTGGTTCCATGCCAAAGGCATTCCCGGCTCCCATGTGATTGTGAAGACTGACGGCAGGGAACTGCCCGACCGCGTCTTCGAGGAGGCCGGCGCCCTGGCCGCCTACTACTCCAAAGGGCGCGGAAGCGAGAAGGTGGAGATCGATTATATCCAGAAGAAGCACATCCGCAAGGTGGCCGGCGCCGCCCCGGGCTTCGTCATCTATCACACGAACTATTCGCTGGTGGCCGCGCCGCGGGCGGATTTAACGGAGATCGGATAACACACGCATTTTAATACACACCCAGAATCTTAAGAAACAGCAGAACCAGCACCAGCAGAATGCTGGGCCGCACGATCTTTGAACCCTTCGTCATCACCAGCGACGCGCCGATCCACGCGCCGGCCATATTGCTTAAAGCCGCCGCCAGCCCCAGCAGGAAAATCACCTGCCCGTCCAGCAAAAACACCGCCAGCGACGTCACATTGGTGGTCCAGTTGATGACCTTCGACTGGCCGTTGGCCCTCTTCATCGGCAGCTTCGCAAATACCGTCAGGGCGATGATCAGAAATGTCCCCGTCCCCGGCCCATAGAAGCCGTCGTAAAAGCCGATGACCAGCGCCGCCAGGGAAGAAATCACATATACCCTCCGGTTCAGCACCAGCTCGTCGCTCTCCTCGTCTGCCGGGAACAGTTTCCGGTTCAGCACGATGAACGCCGTCACCGGAAGAACCACGAAGAGAATATATTTCATCGCGGCCTCGTCCACGGTCAGCGAAATCTTCGCGCCGCAGGCCGAGCCGATCATCGCGGCAAGAACCGTGGGAACCGCCAGCCGCAGGCTGACCATTTTCGCCCGGATGAACCGGAAGGTCGCCAGGGTCGTCCCGCAGGCGGAGGACAGTTTATTGGTAGCGATCGCCATATGGATCGGTACTCCGGCGATCAGATAGGCGGGCAGGGAGATCAGTCCCCCGCCCCCGCCGATGGCGTCCACCAGTCCGGCCAGAAATACCAGCGGGCAGACAACCAGAAACATAACCGGTGTCAGTTGCATCATTACAGCATCTCTTTTCTCTCTTGTCAAATTCCTGCACGTCCCTGGGCCGCATTCCGCGCCCAAGCTGTAATTTCAGCCGCAGCCGCATTCCGCGCCTCTAGTTGAACGGATCCAGCGCTCCCTTAATCGCCGCCAGCAGATCGCCGAACTCCTCAAACGCCCGCAGATCCGGATTGTCGGCGATGATCTTTTCCGTACTTTTAAAGAGGAACCCGGCCTTGCTCGCCCGGATCATGCCCAGGTCGTTATAGCTGTCGCCGGCCGCGATCGTCTCGTAGCCGATGGACTGAAGCGCCTTCACCGTGGACAGCTTGGACTGCTCCACGCGCATCTTAAAGCCGGTCACCTCGCCGTCTTCCGCCACCTCCAGCGTGTTGCAGAAAATGGTGGGCCAGCCCAGCTTCTTCATTAACGGCTTGGCAAACTGGGTGAACGTGTCGCTCAGAATGATTACCTGGGTCTGCGTGCGCAGCTCATCCAGAAACTCCTTCGCGCCGGGAAGCGGATCGATCGTCGCGATCACGTCCTGGATCTCCTTAAGGCCCAGGCCATGCTCCTTCAAAATCCCCAGTCTCCACTTCATCAGCTTATTGTAATCCGGTTCGTCCCGGGTCGTCCGTTTCAGCTCCGGAATCCCGCTGGCCTTCGAAAACGCAATCCAGATCTCCGGCACCAGCACGCCCTCCATATCCAAACATACAATATTCATATTCATTCTCTCCTCTCTCTATGAACCAATACGGGCAGTCCCGTCAATGCATCTCTCTACTTTGTTAAAGCGCCGTCGGCAAAATAACATCCGGAAATCATCCGCACTTTTCTCTATCTGCATGGACAATTCCCGGATGTGAATCTCATGCCTTATATACGTTCCCCGACAAGCCTGCGCCTCCGTCTCACTTCTTCGGCACCAGCACCGTCTTTCCGCCCATATACGGCTGCAGAACCGCTGGGATCTTCACGCTGCCGTCTGCCTGCAGGTTATTCTCCAGGAAGGCGATCAGCATACGCGGCGGGGCCACCACCGTATTGTTCAGCGTGTGGGCGAAATATCTGCCCTTCTCGCCCTCCACGCGGATGCGAAGTCGCCTGGCCTGGGCGTCGCCCAGGTTCGAGCAGGAACCGACCTCGAAATACTTCTTCTGCCGCGGGCTCCACGCCTCGACGTCGCAGGATTTCACCTTCAGATCCGCCAGATCGCCGGAGCAGCACTCCAGAGTCCTCACCGGAATGTCCATGGACCGGAACAGATCCACCGTGTTCTGCCACAGCTTATCGTACCACATCGGCGACTCTTCGGGCTTACAGACCACGATCATCTCCTGCTTCTCGAACTGATGGATGCGGTACACGCCCCTCTCCTCGATGCCGTGGGCGCCCTTCTCCTTGCGGAAGCAGGGAGAATAGCTGGTCATCGTCTTCGGAAGCTCGCTTTCCGGCGTGACCGTGTCGATGAACTTGCCGATCATCGAATGCTCGCTGGTTCCGATCAGATACAGATCCTCGCCCTCGATCTTGTACATCATGGCGTCCATCTCCGCGAAGGACATAACGCCGGTCACCACATTGCTGCGGATCATGAACGGCGGCACGCAGTAGGTGAAGCCCCGGTCGATCATGAAATCACGGGCGTAGGCGATCACCGCCGAATGGAGCCGCGCGATGTCACCCATCAGATAATAGAAGCCGTTGCCGGCCACACGTCCGGCCGCGTCCAAATCGATGCCGTCGAAGGTCTTCATGATATCCGTGTGGTACGGAATCTCAAAATCCGGAACTGCCGGCTCGCCGAAGCGCTGAAGCTCCACATTCTCGCTGTCGTCTTTGCCGATCGGCACGCTGGGATCGATGATATTGGGAATCGTCATCATGATCTTCGTGATCCGCTCCTCATAGGCCGCCTCGTCTTTTTCAAGCTGCGCCAGACGCTCCGCGTTGGCGGTCACCTGCGCCTTCACGGCCTCGGCTTCCTCCCGCTTCCCCTGCGCCATCAGCTGGCCGATCTGCTTGGACAGCTTGTTGCGGGCCGCCCGGAGGTTGTCCCCCTCGGTCTTGGCCGCCCGGTTCTTCGCGTCGAGATCGATCACCTCGTCCACCAGCGGAAGCTTTTCGTTCTGAAATTTATTGCGGATATTCTGCTTTACGATCTCCGGATTCTCTCTCACAAATCTAAGGTCTAACATAGTCTTCCTCCTGCAAAATCTGCGCCCGCGGAAATGTCTCTGCGCGCCGTCTCATTCTCCCGGGCCCTTAAACGGCCCTAAGCAGTCCCGGCGCCGCCAAGCCGCGGCCATACGCATTTACGCGTTCAAATCTTCTTACTCAGCACAGTATACCGCAAACTTCGAAAAAAGAAAACCCCCATTTTACACGGTATTCCCAAAACTTAAGCGGCCTCTGATTGTTTCATTTGTCTTATTGAAAATGCCGAAACCCCGATCAGGGTTGTTTCATGAAGAATAATTAAAATAAATAAGCCGGTTGATTTTACGAGGGTTATGGGAATTATACATTTTT
>CANRHU010000074.1 GCA_947630485.1 uncultured Lachnospiraceae bacterium | reverse complement strand
TCCTCGTATGGCTCGATCACCGTCACATAGCGCCCGATCCGCCCATGGCTGCGCACGGCGTAGGTCTTCCGCTGCTGCCTCTCGTCGCCGGGAAAGGCATCCACACCCACGCAGGCTTTCAGCCGCGCCACAGGAAGGTTTCCTATGTCGATGATGATCCGGCTCTCCTGTTCATGGTCAATCGGGCTTGCGCCCACTGCATATGGATATTCCGTACCCACGATCGTGATGCGGCCGCCCCGATAGTCCCGCCCGATGCCGCAGCCGATATCAGTGTTCTCCATGCGGATGCGGTTTTCCGAAAAACCGGCCGTTTCTTCATCCGGTCTGCCTGCTTCTTCGGGAACCGCTTTCCGGGCCTGCAGGGATTCTTCCCTCTTCAGGCATTTTCCAAGATCGATCTCCGTGCCGTCTTCCAGCACCAGCCGGATCTCTCCCCAGAAGATTCCCTGGGGCGTTTTTACCTCCCGCCCGATCTCATCGTGCATAACGCCCTGCCGGACGGAAAGCGTGATCGCGGAAGCGCCTCTTATCTCCGCGTCGATCTCCCCGCGCCCCAGGATCCAGCCGTCAAATTCTCCTTTCTCCAGTACCCGTCCGTCCGCCTCTGCCCGGTAGGCCAGCGGAATCGTATAGCCGTTGCCGTCTGCAGCCCAGCCGGTATGAACGGCAACCCGGCCTGCCATCTGCACGGTGCGCTTTGGCCACGCAGTGTAGACATCCATTTTCAGGAGTCCCGGCTCATTATAGCTGGAACGGTCGCATACATGGCTCGCTCCCGCCTGTTCCTCCGTAAATTCCGTGCAGAATCGCGCAAGACTCGGACCGTTGACCTCGTACCAGCTGCAGTCCGTGATAAACTGGGCATCGGATACAGGATTGTCATTCATCTGCTCCGTATGGCCTATCAGTCGCACGGACTCTCCCTCAATTCCCAGAAATCCTTTGATCTGCAGCAGAGAGTCATACTGATGCTCCCTCTCCCCTTCCAGATAATCAAAGAGTACGATATAATCGTCCGTCACGGCCATGATCCGTTTCTGAAGGATCTCTTCGGTAAAACCGGTCATCTCTCCGTAGACCGGACTTCCCTCGCCTTCCAGGATCGGAAGGAAACATCCGTTTCGACGGCAGCGCCTGCGAAGCTCCTCCTTCTCAGCCGTCTGTCCGTCCTGATAGTAGACCATTCCGCCGTAAGGCGGATAGGACCACGCTGTCTTTACCGCGATGCCTACCGCGGCAAAACCGGGGCGTTCGTCCCACAGAATCCGTCTGGAATCGGCGGGAACCTGCATTTTTTCGTCCACGACCACCATATTTTTTGTCAGAGAGCACTGAACATAGAATTTGTACATAAAATGTCCATACCCCCACCAGCAGTGTTCCGGATTGAAAAAGCTTCTCCCATACCGCATAACGGACAGAAGTTCACCGATATCGAAATGTCCGTGGGCGTAGCCATGGGAACCGTAGCGAAGCACCGCCTGGATCTGCTCCCGGGCCGGACGTTTCTCTTTGCCGCTCCGAAGGAGGGCAAGTCCGATATTATCCGCGAAGGCTGCCGTGTCCAGTCTGCGTTCTCCGGCAGATTCCGAAAGCCTTAAAGCCTTCTGATGCACCTGCGGATCACCGAACACCGGATCCGGAGGGAGGCCCGCGATAACCGGCAGATACCGGTCGTCGTGATAGTACGCATACGCCAGATCATAGGTGGAGCCGAAATGTTCCCCCGTCAGTTTCTTTTCATCCGAATCCGAAATGCCGAACAGCACGCCGCGGTAATCCAGAAACGGAAGAGCCGCGTCAAACATATCGCGGATATGGACCATATTTCTCCGGTTGCCGCCCCATTTCCGGTTATACATTCCGGACGTGACCCTGGCAGGCTGACCGGCGTAGACGGAACCAACCTCACTGCCGAAAGAAACAGGAAAACCGGTATTGGCGATATCATAGCCGAACCGTCTGAGGGCGTCGGCCGCATGAAGCATCATGGACGCGACCCATGTATTGTAGCCGACCGAGCATTCAAACCACCAGCCGTCATTGAAGACGCCATGACAGAACTGCGGTATGATCCCGCCGTTTCCAAAGGCAAAGCGTCGGATCCGCTCCGCGTCCTGCAGCACCATGGCCCCGTACAGGGCTCCGGAAAGCTCCGACAAAAGCCAGTTGGAAATTTCCCCGCTTCTCACATGGGTATCCAGCATCTCCATATAGATGCGGAAACACTGCTCCATCCGGCTTCGTGTCTCCTCATCCAGCTCTTCTGATTCATAGATCATATCAAGACCGACAGCCAGATGTTTGAAAAAATGGCCTTCCTGCACGTAAGACTGGCTGCACCCCTTTTTCCGGGCCGGATAACCTTTCTCAGGATCAGAAAAACGCCGGTAAAAATCCGTCAGTTTCTCCGCATAGGCAGCTTTCCCTGTAACAGCATAGGCATATGCCGCGGACATCAGGCTGTTCTCCGTTTTTGTCTCATAGCAGAAATCATACCCCTCCATCGGGTCTTCCACGACCCAGGAATCCGCCGCGTCCAGATATTGCTGAAATGCCGCGCGATACGGTTCATAGGAGCCGATATGTTCCTTCACCTTCTCCCACCCTGCCCGGTCATGATAGAGGTATGGATGCGGAAGATACCGCATAGTCAGAAGTTCCGCCGTATCCTGAACGGTCATGGCAGCTCCCCTGCCCCAGACACGGATGCGCACAGCTTCATTGCCGCCGGGAACCATGTTGTCATGAACCGTAAGAAATACCCTCAGATCCACCGATGCGCCCGGCTGCAGCAGGATGGGCGGCTCCTGTCCTCCGCCCATCTCGATCCTGGCGATCAGTGATTCCCAGCCTTCAAACGCCTGCTCCGCCGTGACCAGCAGCGGCTCATCCGTACAGTTTACGACTTCTCCCTCATACTCCACGGTATCATCCGGACGCGCTGATTTGCCCCGAATCGGAAAATGCAGCCACAGGCCGTTTCTCCGTCTGGCGACACATTTCTCCACACGGGCGTCCGGATCGGAACAGACAATCTCTACACCGGCAGCAAACTCCCACCGGTTCTCTTTCGCGGCTTCCACCGGAAACATGGAAAACGGCAGTTCCAACTCCGCCGTTCCGCCTGCGGACAGAGTCTTTGCCCGGACGGAAAGCTTCTCGCCGTCCGCGAACCAAACTGTCGCTTCCACCTCCTGACACGGCCTACGGCACCCCTTTAATATCACGGAAAGGCCGTACCAGCCCACCCAATCTGCGGTGCTGTCGTTCTGTTTCCGAAATCCACAGGGTGTAAATCCCTTCGCGTGAGGCGGAGCAGGACAGCCAAACCGCATGCTCTGTCCTCTCTCCGTCCTGATCCATTCCGCTCCAAGATCCGTCCTTCCGATCATACTTCGCTCCCTATCCTGTGATATTCGACCGAAATGTCCTCCCGTCTGCGGTCGTCCATCCCTCTTACGCATATTTCCCACAGGCTTCCGTCATGCCGCGCAAAAACGATCCGCTCGTAGCTGCTGCAGACGATTTCCCGGATATTCTCATCTCCGACTTCCAGCGCCGTGACAAACCGGGCGCATCGCCCCTTCTGGTGAAACGCGGCTGTTTTCTTGCAGGGATCCGCGGCCAGTTCCTGTATGCCGCAGTTCTCCCCGGCCGCGAAGGTATCCTTCCGTTCAGGATACCGCCCCAGCATTACCGTTCCGCTCTGCGGATAAACGCCGTAGAGGTTCACACGTTCCGCAAAGTCTATGATATCGTTGGGATTCACACGGCACTGCGTATTGTGAAATCCCAGCTTCACGGTACCCTGAGAGTCATACCAGTGACAGCTGCGGATAAACTGGCCGGCCCCGAAGGGATCCGCATCCATATATTCCGTAAAGCCGGTTTCCGACACGCCCTCCATTTTCACGCTTCCGAACGGATGATAGCAGCATTCATAAATATGTTCGTGCTCCGCCTCTTCATAGTCCCAGACAAAGCAGCAGTTATCGATGAGGATCAAGAGCCGCCTCTGAAAAACCTCTTCCGAATATTCCCCGATCTCCCCCTGCGGGCGCGGCTGAGCGGGCGGCAGGATATACCTCCCTTCTTTCGCGCATTTTTCTTCCGGAAAACGTTCCATATAAGGCGTCTGTCCGCCATAGGGCGGATCCGACCACCTAGAAACCGTTTGGGCGCATACCGCCTGAAACACATCTGCCCGCGTCTGCTGCTCACCGTCTGCCAAACGCTGGCCGCAGGACTCAGCCTGAGTTCCTTCTGCGGTTTCCTGTGACCGACCGTCCGACACCTGATAAATGCACCTGCATACGGACGGCTCCTGCATGCGGCGGTCAACGACCACCATATTATGGGCCAGAGAAGTCTGCACCCACATCTTAAACAAAAACGAGGCGTAAGAATACCAGGAAAATTCCATATTGTGGAAGGTGCGGTTATCATGGATCACCGACACCAGACTCAGCCTGTCATAATGGCCGTGATAACCGCCGTGCTGACCATACTTTAACACGGCCTGTGTCCGTCCGCCGCCGCTCCGAAGAACCGCGAAGCCATTGCCCGTATTAAACTCTGTCCGCTTTCCGGGAACGTAAACCTCTCCGAGCATATGCTTTCCAAACAGGATATTTCTGTGACCGTCCAGCCGGGCGATGGAAAGATAGCTCTCATCCCGATAAAGGTAGTAGGCCAGTTCCATGACCGGAACCAGATCCTTTTCATTGCTGTCATTGGCAGAGAACAGGATGCCGCGGTCCGTCGCCAGCCGCATCAGGTTATCTATAAAATCCTTAAGCCTCCTGACCGGCCGTTCTGTCGGCATCGCGCGTTCAAAACTCATCCCTAGAAACGGCTTCGCCTGCGGCCCGGACTCCCTGCGCACGGCCCACGGCGCGTGGATCACATAGCGGTCATGGGACGCATCCACCCACACATCTTTTAAGTTCAGCCCATAATTCTCACAGGCCACGGCGGCATGGAGCAGGATCTCGGCCGCCAGCCGCATATAGTTGGACGCGCCCTCAAAATAACTTCCGTCGTCCGACAGCACGGAACCCAGAAGTTCATACAGTCCGTTCGTTCCCGCAACGAACCGCTCAATCGCCGGCCGGTCCTGAAGCAGACACGCAAAAAACAGCGCCGCCGAAGCCTCCGACAGTTGAAAATTATTGCCGTCCCCGTCCAGCAGCCGCCAGGACTCAAACTCCATATAGCTGCGCATACATATCTCAAGCTCTGCACGCATATCTGCCGTAAATTCCGGGCAGTCCCAAAGCAGGTCGCAGACAATAGCCAGCTTCGTCATGAACTCGCCTTCCTGCACCCAGCCGGCGCTGACGGCGTGACGCACCGGAAATGTTCCCTTGGCAAACTCCTCTTCCGATTCCGTAAACTGAAAATAGGAAAACTCCGTGGAAAGATACCCGCGCTGCGGATCCAGGAATCCCTTTACATAGGTCAAAAGCTTATCAAAATATTCTCTCCTTCCGGTTACCTTCCACGCAATGGCTGTCTTCAGGAAAAGATCCTGCTCCGCCGATTCATACACCCAGGCCTTGTCCGGATTCGGCCGGGACACCTTCCAGGAAGAAGCAGGCTCCGCATACTCCCTTTGAAACCGTTTTTGAAGTACCGGATCCGTATTCAGGCTGGTCTTAAGCCGGCGCCATCCGTCTTCTGTGTGGATCAGGAACGGATGCTTCATCGCTCTGGCGGCATACAGCGTCGTGGTGTACCTGCGGCCTCCATCGCCATCCGGGATCCACATAAGACGCAGTTCTTCGTATCCGCCCGGCGGGATCTGCTCCGTCATCCGGCACCGGATCACGATCTCCTTCTCTTCCTTCGACGCCAGAAAGACCATCTCCGGAAAAACAGGATCCAGGCTCTCCCTGCCTCCGGAAATTCTGAAGGATGTGACATAAACCGGGCGGTCGGACGCATTGACCAGAAGAACGTTCCATTCCAGATCCTCTCCGCTCCGGGCGGTCCGGGCCGCATTCTCAGCCTGTGCCCAAAAATCCCTCTCCATGGCAAACGCGGCATGAAGCAGACGAACACTTCCTGCCCGGATCCGCAGGCGTACCCTGCTGATGTATTTCAGATAAGCGGAAACCAATGCGCTCTGATCAAACGCGCTGTAAGGAATGCAGACCTCCCTGCACCCTGGCGGGACGCAGACGGACGCTGCCGCCTTCCGGATCAGTTCCGGTCTTCCGCTCTGGAGCGGCTCCAGTTCCGCTTCCAGCCAAATCGGCGTTTTCGATACGCCGTCCAGCTGCAGGTGAAGACATTCATAAGCCCGGATATCCGCAGTATGCGGAAAATCATAGATGATCCATTCTCCGGTAAGCGAAGATACCTGTTTCCCGTCCCTGCCTGTCCATCCTTCCATTTCCATCTCAAGTTCCCGGAAACCTGAAATCCCATTCTCATCTCTCATACGGCTGCGCACCGCCTTTCCATATCCTTTTTATGGCGGAAAGCCATTCACGGCGAACCATGAACGGCTTTCCTGCTGTCAGTTCTATTCAGCTGCTCACTTGAGTGTCTGCAGGTATGCATTCTCCTGCGCCACATACTCGTCGATTGCTTTCTGCACATCGTTGTCGCGCATATCCGCCGCTGCTTTCTGCAGGGTCTCGTAAGGATTCTCCAGAATACCGTGATTTAACGGTGTAAGCACCTCGCCCAGGATCGCGCCGCACTGAGTGATCTCCGTCTTCACCGGATCCGCGTTGAAGACAAAACCGGAGAATTTATTGATCGAATAATTCTCAAGGTTCGTGGAGAACTCTGCGTACTGAATGGAATAATCCGTATAATCCGCGGAGAACCGGTAATAATTCGGGTTCCAGGTCAGGTTCCAGCCGTTCGGATTATAGTTCGTGGCGATTTCGACGCCGTCCGGATACTTGTACTGCCTGTCTCCGACTGCCTCCCAATGCTTGCCTTCAATGCCATACTCAAACAGGTCATGGTTCTCGGCACTCTCAAAAATCCAGTTGAGGAACGCCATGGTCCGGTCAATATTCTTAGACGTCGCAGGAACCGCAAGGCAGTTGGAACCTACCAGAGTCGCGTTGTAAACGCCCTTCTCCATGTTCCTCGCCGCTTCCTCATGAACGTAGATCCCCAGCTCCGCAGCCGGGTCATTGCCCTTCAGCGTAGCGTTGAAGGTCGGAACCGCGTCAATGGTGTCGATATGGGCTCCAGCCTTGCCGATCTTGAAAAGAGCCCCGGGATCGGCCTGATTCAGGGAATCCGTTTCGCAGAACACATTCCACTCCCTGCAGTTTTCCACTTTCTGCTTCCAGAAATCCTCGCCGCCGAACGGTTCCCAGTACTCCGCCGGATCGCCGGGAAGGGCGGTTGCGATGACTTCGGTCTCATCATCGTTTAATTTAACTGCGAAGAAGATATCCTGTCCCAGATTTCCCTGATAAATGTGATCCTTCTTCATATCCACCGTGATCGCGTCGAACAGATGGTAGAAGCCTCTGTTATTCTTAAGTGCGATCGGGGTCACGCCGGGCTTGTTGTCAAGAACTGCCTGCAGATACTGCTTCAGTTCGTCGTGGCTGGTAATCTGTCCGTCCTCGCCGATGCCGAACTCCCGCGCCCAGTCCTGACGGTACATCACGATATTCTGCGGGCTGTAGCTCCAGAACAGCGGGATGCAGCAGTTGATCCCTGCATACATATTGTACTGCATAACCTCTTCCGGGAACGCTTTCTTTAAGCCCGGATAAGCATCGTTATTCAGATACGGAGCCAGATCCGCATAGATGCCGTCCTGGGACAGGGTACGCAGATGCATCCAGGGAGCGTCGAATACCAGGTCGTAATCCTCGCCTGCAGTCATCTTCACGTTCAGCTTATCCTTATAGTCAGCCGACGGAACCCAGGTCCAGTCAAAGGTGATGTTTAAGGTATCCTTCGTCCTGTTATAGAATTCTTCCAGAACCGCATCCCAGTCGTTGGGCTTGTCGCCGCTCATCAGCACCTTAAGGGTCACCGGATCCGGCGTTGTCGCTGCTGCAGCCGCTGTCTCCCCGCTTCCAGAATCGCCGGCAGGAGCTGCTGTCGTCTGCTGGCCGGCCTGCGCGGCCGCAGTCGTAGTCTGGGTCTGGTCTCCTCCATTTCCTCCGCAGCCGGTAACTGTACCGATACACATAACCGCGGACATAGCCAATGCTGCAAATCTGATCTTCTTGTTCATACGTTTTCCTCCTCTTTATTTACTCCTGATATATTAACCGCCCTTCGCGGCTGGAGTCTGTAAATTGTTAAACGGCCGGATTGTCAGCCTTTCACGCCGCCGACTGTAAGTCCCTTGACGAAATACTTCTGCAGGAACGGATACAGGAATACGATCGGTCCGATGGTAACGATGACTGTCGCCATTCTCGATGTATAAGTCGGCACATTGACAGATACGCCGATACTGCCTGCCACCGTATTGGCAAAATTAATATTCCTCAGTATCTTCATGATCAGATACTGCAGGGTAATCAGATTCTCCTTATCGATATAAAGCATTGCCTTGTACCATTCATTCCAGTAACTCAGCGCGTAGTACAGTCCGATAGTCACCAATCCGGGCTTCGCGATCGGAAGAATGATCTTCATCAGGATATGCATATCGTTGGCGCCGTCGATCTTGGCCGATTCCGCCAGGGACTCCGGTATCGTCTCGAAGAAATTGCGGAGAAGCATCATATTCCACGGACTGATCAGGGAAGGCAGAATGTATACCAGGATATTATCCTTCAGATGCAGGTACTTGGTGATCAGCAGGTAATTCGCTACCATACCGCCGCTGAACAGCATCGTAAAATATACGAAGAACGCGACACCGTTGCGGATTCTCAGCTTCCGGATAGACAACGCGTAGGACATCATACTGGTCACCAGAAGGCTCGCCATTGTACCGACCGCAGTATTAAAGATCGTAACCAGATACGCGCTTCCGATCTGCGAGGTCTTAAACACCAGCTGATAAGCACCGGTGGAAAACTTGGACGGAATCAGCTTATAGCCTTCCCAGAGCAGCGTATACTCATCCGTAAAAGAAGCGCTGAGTACCAGCAGGAACGGGAACAGGCACAGGACAGCAAGCAGAGTCAGGATGATATAGCAGGCTGTTGTAAAAATGCGGTTTCCGATATAAATTTTGCTCTTTGCTTTCATCTCGCCGCCTCCTTAGAAAATCGCCGATTCCGGACTGAGCTTGCGGGTAATCCGGTTCGCGATATTGACCATGATGAATCCCAGCACCGACTGATAAAGCGCAACCGCCGAGGACATACCCAGATCGCCGAGTTCCATCAACTGCCTGTATACATAAGTATCGATAATATCGGTAGTCGGATACAGCAGGGTATTGCTCCCTACCAGGGCATATACCATACTGAAATTGCCGTTGAAAATCTTTCCCATTGACATGATCAGCAAAAGTACCGCCGTCGTCCTCAGAAGAGGAAGCGTGATGTAACGGATACTCTGAAGCTTCGACGCTCCGTCAATACGCGCCGCCTCAAAAATCTCCTGGTCGATCCCGGTGATGGCCGCCAGATATACGATGGAGCCGAACCCGGCGCCCTGCCACAGATTCAGGAAGGTCAGGATTCCCGGCCAGAGTCCCGCATCTTTATAGAAACTGATCTGCGGCAGTCCCAGACCGACCAGCGTCCGGTTGATAAAGCCGGTATCTGACGAGAGGATCGCCTCAGCCAGAAGTCCGATCACCGCCCATGATATAAAGTGCGGAAGGATAACCAGGGACTGAGCGCCTTTCTTGAACCATTTGTTGTTCACCTCCGAAAGCATCAGCGCGATGGCGATCGAAACGATCATGCTGGTGGAAATGAACAGTGCGTTCAGGAACAGGGTATTAAATGTAACGCGGAAGGAATCCCTGGATCCCAGAAAGAAGCGGAAGTTCTCAAACCCTACAAACGGACTCCCGAGAATACCTTTGGCCGCGCTGAAATCCTGAAACGCGATGACAATTCCTATCAACGGAATATAGGCAAACACCACGAAGAACAGGATTCCCGGCACAAGCATCAGAAGCAGGAACTTATTATGCTTCAGATCGTAGAGCAATGCGTTCTCATGCTTCTTCTGCCCGGCCGCTTTTACTGCAGCTTTTGCCATACCTCTTTACCTCCTCTTTTTTGTTTGTGCGTTTTCTGCACCTGATGTGATTCTGATTCTACTCCCGGCTTTGAAGGTTTTCCAGTCCACCAGACGACTTTCCTGCAGGACAAACGATAATTAAACCATTTCCGCCGCGGTTCAAAATCCGCCTGAAGGTTTTCACAGACAATTTTTATACCATTGCCAGAAACCGCGTAAAAAACGGGACTTCTTCCGAAGTCCCGTCTCCTGTCACCTCTTCACTTTTTAATCGTTCCCGGCCGTGTCCTCTTCCTTCGCACTGCCCGCATGATCTTTCCGGTACTGGCTCGGCGTCACTCCCATATAGTTTTTGAAAAAGGTGTAAAAATAGCTTTTCGTAGAAAAGCCCATATAATCCGCGATCTGCTGCCCCGACCAGTCGGTCTCCTTTAAGATCCCGCAGATCCTGACCAGTTTCTGGGTAATGATATAGGAAGACAGCGGTTCCCCGGTCACTTCCTTAAAGATGTTTCTCACATAGTTCGTAGACAGATACATCTTCTGGGCGATGAACGTCACACTGAGATCCTTCCTGGTCAGGTTGTCCTCCACAAGCGCTTTCACCTGCTCCACGATCAGAAGCATATTGGGATTATTCTCCTTTTTCTCACGGCATTGCTCCGCCGCGTCGAAGCACCGGGCAAGGAACGCCTCCTGCAGCCGGTACAGCTGCATTCCCATCCTTCCTTCTACCAGAAGTTCCTTCTCGTTCTCTCCGGAGACCTCGTTCTTCAGCTCCAGCTGAACGATCTCCAGTTCCAGACGCTGCAGGCTTCTCACCGCCTGATCATACGGAAGCCGTGATACTCTGCTGAATATTTCCGAAAGTTCCGCACGAACTTTCCCCTTATCGCCATTCTTAACGGCATTCAGAAGCTCCCGATATATTTCTGCGGGCAGCTCCCCTTCTTCCGAATGGGCTGCCGCCAGTTCACTATAACGCAGGATCGCTTTCTTCTCCTTTTTCACCTGGAAAAACGCCGCCGTCAGAGCCGCCTTGTAGGATTCCGAAATATCGTCCAGCGTGCCCACGATACTGCCGATGCTGCAGGAAAGATCAATCTGCACGCTGTCGAAAATCTCATTCTGAAGAGACTTAAGCGCCTCCCGGATCATCGCAGCCGCCCGACTCTTAAGGAGTCCCTCCATACTGTCTTCCTGCCCCTCATTCGCCTCGTCAAAATTAAACAGACAGACCAGACGCCTGCTGTAATCCACACACTCCAGCCGAACGGACGGATCCAAACGCTCCCTCAAAAGCTTCTCCATATTCAGAAGAGATACGTACATCTCGTCGTTCTCTGTCTCCTCCGCATCCGGATAAAGAAGGACGCATACGAAAAAGGTGCCATTCAGATCTTCACAGAGTTTCTGGTACTCGCCGCCTGCCATGAAAACCGCGCTTCCTTTGTCCTCAAGCAGTTCCCGCAGGATCTGGCGCCGGGCCGTACGGCTGTTCTCCTCTGATCTGCTGCGCATGGCGCCGATCACCCGCTCCATGGCCTTAAACTCGTCTTCCCCGCCGTCCATCGTCCCCTCGACTCCAAGAATCTTCGAAAGACGGCTGATAGGGCCGTAAAGCACGTTCGTCCCAAGCACAATCAGACCGAGATTGACCGCCATGGCCAACAGGGAATAAATGATCAGACGCAGAAGCAGCTGATTTCTTCCGATCAGCGGATTGGTTTCCAGAATCAGATAACTGATGCCGAACAGCTGATCCTTGCTGTAATATACCTTCTTATCGCCATCAGACAGGGATACATTGAACTGCCCGCTCTGCGCCTCCTGTTCCCTCATCTCCGTCATAAACTGCTCCCCGGAGATATCTCTGGCAAACAGGGCGTCCGTACTGTCCGCCAGCACCATGCCCAGATCATTAACCAGGATCGCGCGGGAATCGGAATCATAATCCCGGTGATTGACCATACCGGTGAACAGATCGTGATTCAGGTTGATGACGAGATATCCTTCCCTGTACTTCTTAAAGATCAGGGAAATATAATCCTGTTCGTAAGTCTTCCCCATGGCCGCATAATCTACCTTCCGCGGCAGAAGCACATAATCTCTGGGAATATCCTGCAGCATCTCCAGCTGTTCCAGAATATCCTGATCCGGAAATGACTCCAAACTCCGGTAGGTATCTGCTGTAGAACACACAAAACCTCCCTGCAGGTTGATCACGTAACAGGAATCAACCAGGTTACTGTAGGTAGTCAGCAGGGAATTCAGACTCTTAAACTGGATAGACAGTTTCTGGGAATACTGATTTGCCAGCAGAATCTCTGTAAGCTCCGCGCCGTCCAGGACATTCAGATAATAATAGTTATAGAGATTCTGCAGCGTGGTCGTGCATGTATTGACCGACTGCACAATGGCGCGCTCATTGAGCTGGGTAATCCGCTCCCGGTAGTCCCTTTGGACTGACGCGCTCATCACGACCCCGAACAACAGGTAGATCACGCTGGTGGTTACCGTATACCACACAAGCATCCGCCTGAAGAACAGTCCCCTGTTGGTCCTTTCTCTGCTGAATAATCCTTTCCGCTTCATAACGTGGCTCCTCATTGGTCTGTGTTATGAAATAAGTATATCGAAAACAGGGCTGCCGCGCAAGAGATTTTCTCCGACTTGATTCTTATTTTCGTACAGTTTTCAAATGAAGAGGCAATGTAAATAATGTAACAAAACTTCATAGCAAATATCATAAAAAGTCCTGTTCATTTATTCATCCTCCAGCTTTTCAAATTCATCGAGATTCAATTCCCGCTTCAATTCTTCCTCGGTCGGCATATAGGGCATATATTTGGCAGCATCTCTGCTTGCAAGGATGCGCTGATAAAACATCGTGTTGATCTGCCGTTCAAGCTGCCTTACACTCCAACCGGATTTTACCGCTTCCTGCGTGTAAAACATTCGCTCTTTTTCATTTGCCACCCGCATCAAGAGCCGATAATGCGACGTAACTCAATTCGGCACACACTGTGTGCCGAATTGAAAAAGCAAGATAGAAGCGCCGCATATTGCGCAGATTGCTCTCATCAAATCCTTTTCCAAATTCTTTTGTCAAACGATCGGAGATATACTCCAAAACATTCTTGCCATATGCTGCCCGCTCGTTCTGACCGCAAATTTCATAGATTGTTTTTCCTATATTCCAACGTTCATGAAAATGAGCAAAACCATTTGACTTCAATTCCATTTCCATATACAATGGGATTAATATTGCGGCCCTGCTGGCCACAATAAAACACCCAACCACGGAGGGAAATGTTCATGGCACTTGTGCAGCTTAATTTTCAAAGCTCTTATCTGTTCGGCAATACCAATGTGAACCTGATTCTGCCGGATCTGCCCCGCGGCGCCGCGCCCAAGGATTTTTACAGTGAAAAAAGATATCCGGTGCTGTGGCTGCTCCACGGCACATTCGGGGACTCCACCGACTGGGTGCGCAAGACCAATATTGAATTGTACGCATGCGAAAAGAACCTGATTGTTGTGATGCCCTCCGGCATGAACGCCGATTACGCTAACTGGCCCGGCTTCGGCATGGGATATCAAATGTACGATTATCTGACTGAAGAACTGATGCCTCTGGTGCATAACTGGTTCCCGGCTAGCAGCCGACGGGAAGACAATTTCATTGCCGGACTGTCCATGGGCGGACGCGGAACCTGCGTCTACGCCTTTAACCACCCCGAGTTGTTTGCCGCCGCTTATGTTATGTCCTCCTGCCCTCAGGACATGCGGGCTGGCGCCATGTCCCCCGTCTGGGGCAGCCGCGACAAAAACCGCCTTCAGAACGCGGGCGGTCTGGAAGCGCTCATAGATTCCCCTCAAAACACATGGGACATCGCCGCAAAGCTGGCCGGGCGGACAGATCTGCCCCGCTTCTGTTTCAGCTGCGGCACTGAGGATTCCCTGATGTATGAGAATTTTAAGAAGTTCCGCGCGTATGCCGAATCCATCGGCTTTGACGCGCGTTTTGAAGAGGTTCCCGACTACTCCCATGAATGGCGCTTCTGGGAAGCCTGCATCCAGAAAGCTGTCGATTTCTTTCTGCCGGACGAACACGGCCAGGGGAACACATTCTGAACTGACTGAACTATAATCGCTCTGAAAGACTTTCTATTTCTGGACGAAACACATATGCTGGGGTGTCGCAAAATCATCAAAGATTGAACCCCATGCACAGCAAAAGTATCTTCCGTTTTACCTTGCTTTTCCCGCGGAGGAGAAATCTTTGGAATACACAGTCATTTTTCAGGATCCCAAATGCCCCTTCCACCTGGATTAAGCGGTTCAGACTGGCTACCGCTTCCTGCATTTTTGGGAACATTTTCTTTTTCCATTTTTAATGATTAAAAAAGCACCGGAGCTCTTGATTTTACCGGCTTCCGGCGCTTTTTAACAGGTTATGATAAATTATGTCAACTACCTAATCCTTCGGACTTACATTCTAATCTGTTTTGTGAACGCTTCCTCCTCCAAATCATTTTCCTTCATCTCACCTTTCGCCTGCCTGTTCCAATACCATTTCTTCCAAATCGTTGCTGATATAAAATCCTTTTTGTTTCATCTCATCAATCACAGGAGAGAGCGTTTCAAGAA
>CANRHU010000073.1 GCA_947630485.1 uncultured Lachnospiraceae bacterium | reverse complement strand
AAGCCATACAGACATACAGGCTCTAACCCGCATATTTACTGGGTTAGAGCCTATTTCACTTCGGAAGTTGAGATACCACCGAACAGATGTTTGTCAATATCTTTTTTGAATTTTTTCGAACAAAGGTTTGCATTTTTTTGAAACGTATGGTAAGATAGAAACAGATACAGAATATGTGTTCTGATAGGGAGGTTTGCTTATGGCACGGGGTAAGATCAGCGCAAAACAACAGGAAATATTGGAATATATTAAAGAAACGATTCTGAAGAAGGGCTATCCGCCCGCTGTGAGGGAGATCTGCGAGGCGGTACATCTGAAATCCACCTCCTCGGTTCACTCCCATCTGGAGACGCTGGAGAAGAATGGATATATCCGCAGAGATCCGACGAAGCCGCGCACGATTGAGATTATTGACGACTGCTTTCAGATGACGCGCCGCGAGGTGGTGAACGTTCCCCTGGTCGGCACCATTGCCGCCGGCCAGCCGATTCTGGCCGAGCAGAATATTGAAAACTATTTTCCGATCCCTGTGGAATTGCTTCCGAATCAGGAGACGTTTATGCTGCGCGTGAAGGGCGACAGTATGATTAATGTCGGAATCTTTGACGGCGATCAGATCATTGTCAAGAGCCAGCCTTCTGCCCGCAACGGAGAAATCGTGGCGGCTCTGGTGGATGATTCTGCCACGGTTAAGCGATTCTTTAAAGAGAACGGTCATTATCGCCTTCAGCCTGAGAACGATTCCATGGATCCGATCATCGTGGATCACGTGGAGATTCTGGGCGTTGTAATCGGCCTGATTCGCATGATGTGATTAGATTATAATGTGACCAGATTATGGATATTGCGCGCCGCGGCGCCTCCAAAGGGAACAGCCGTTTCCATTTCCCTTGAAGACGCCGCGGTTGGAATAACTTTCATTCGTTCCTTATCGTAACATTGTCATACGTCCGATTCTTCTACGAGCTTCCCGTCCCTCCAGATCCGCTCCAGATCATAGAAAAGACGGTCCTCCCGGCAGAACGCATGAACGATCATGTCGCCATAGTCCATCAGAATCCAGTTGGCGGTGCCGTAGCCCTCGATCTGCCGGCACGGATAACCGGCTTTTCCAAGAACCTCTTCCACATTATCGACCATGGCCTGTACCTGGTTGGGATTCGAGCCGTCAGCGATGATGAAATAGTCTGCCAGCACGGATACCTTACGGATATCGATGATCTTGATATTCTGCCCCTTTTTGTCTGCAAGCGCTTCCTTAGCCAGGCGCACCATCTCCGGCGCGTCCGCCAGGTGTTCAACCGAATTTGAATCCGGAGCGGCTTTTTCTTCCGCCAGTTCTCTCCTTTTCACTTCATCCATGTGTGTTCTCCTTTTCCGTGTGAATGCTGCCTCTCTGTCCTCTGTTTGCAAACGGACTTCCGCTTTCCCAAGCGGCGTTCCGCTCTGCCCTAGTCCGGCGCATCCTGTCGCGCCTCTCGCTCCTTAAGCAGATATTCATAGGTCTTCTGCGTCATCGGATCCGTAACCATTCCGCGCTGTTTCAGATACGAAAGCGTCCCCTGCACGATCTCAAACAAAGCCTCGTCGAGGTCCTCGAAGGCCAGACGCCGCATCTTGGCGAGATTCTCCGCCTTATCCCGCCGCACCTCGATATAATCCGCGACATAGAGAATCTTATCCAAAAGTCCCATGTTCGGCTTTCCTGTGGTATGGCAGGCGATAGCGCTCAGGATCTCCGCGTCGCTGATTCCGTAATGTTCTTTCGCCATCCAGGCGCCGAGCTTGGCGTGCAGTACGGCCGGAGCGGCCTTTTCTTCCGCGGTAATCTGTATGCCGTGCTTTTCGCAGCGCCGCACATAGCTGTCGTCCGGATGGCATTTGGCGCAGTCGTGGAGAAGTCCGGCAATCTCCGCTTTTTCCAGCGGATAGCCGTACCGCATGGCCAGACAGATACAGGTAAATGAGACGCTCAGCGTGTGTTCATATCTGGATTCGCTCAGCTTCTTTTTCAGCTTTTTCCGTATCACGGAGATATATTCATTCATGGTCCGGTTCCTCCTGATAGAGATGATGTATCTGAATATAGGAAAGAACGGCGGGCGGAAGAAACATACGGACATCGCCGCCCTCGCGGATTGCCTGCCGGATCTGATGCGAGGAAATGTCCATCTCGCCGCAGTGAAGCTTGTCAATCCGGGCATGATAAAGCCGCTCAAGATACGCGATCTGTTCGTCAAGCGTTCGGTGTGCCTTCTCGTATTCGCGCGAGGCGACCAGAATCCGCGCCATTGTCAGCACTTCCTCCGGATGATACCAGTTTTCGATCTCATAGAGGGAATCCGCCCCGATGATAAAGGAAAACTCTTCACCGGGATACTCCTCTTTCAGGAGCCGAAGCGTTCTGGCCGTATAGCTCGTACCATCCCGGGAGGTCTCAAATTCCGAAAGGCGGAAGCCTTCCTCCTGCTTTATGGCAAGGGCTACCATCGCGCAGCGGTCCTCCGCCGTCGTAATCTGGCCGCCGCTCTTATGGGGCGGCTGACCGGACGGCATATACCAGACCTGGTCGAGTCCGTATTCTCTGTATGCCTGTCTGCCCAGCAAAAGATGCCCGTTATGGATTGGGTCGAAAGTTCCGCCCATAATTCCGATTCCCGCCATCAGTCAAGATACCTCTTTATCGTTCCTGCGACTTCGGCAGTACGATCTTTCTCTTCCACTCATCCTTAGCCGGCTTGTAAAGCACAATCCTGCTTCCGATCACCTGGACGACCTCGGAATGCGTCCGCTCGGCGATCGTGACGGCAATCTCCTTGCCGTCGTCAAGACAATTCTTCAGCACGTTCAGCTTTATAAGCTCACGCGCCTCCAGCGCCTCCGCTACCGCCTGGGTAAGCTCCGGCGTCACGCTGGATTTGCCCACCTGGAAAATGGGCTCCAGATTCATCGCAAGGCCCTTCAGATAGGACCGTTGTTTCGATGTCATAATAATCTCACCTCTGCCTCTGAATGGAGGCCTCTGCCGCGGCCGCGGGAAATCGATCCTACGCCGCCGCCTTTATTTATAGTAGTCAAACGCGAATCCATACATCCGCACCGTATCCCCGTCCTGGATTCCGGCCTTTTCAAGATCCTCCAGGATGCCGGTATCTTTAAGGAAATTCTGGAAAAACAGAAATCCCTTTTCCGAATCCAGATTCGTATAACCCAGCATCTTTTCAATCCGCGGTCCCTCGACCACGAACGCGCCGTCCTCGCCGCGCTCGATGGTATACGGAAGATTCGAACCTGCCCGGAGTACATTGACGTCAAATTCCTTTTCAAAGACCACCGGCGTCTGGTCCGCCGTCTGGAGAAGACGGTACACCGCGTACAGAAGCTCCTTCACGCCCTGGCCGCTCACCGCTGAAATCGGATATACCTGAATTCCTTCCGGCTCAAAGGTCTTTTTAAGCCGCTTAAGCGGATCCGCCTCATCTCCCGCCGCCGCGCTGTCCGCGTTTCCATACGCATCCGGCATCCCGTACATGGCGTCGATCTTGTTGGCCGCAATGATCTGCGGACGCGCAAGCAGTTCCGGATTATACTTGCCCAGCTCATTGCATATCACACGGATATCTTCCACCGGATCGCGGCCCTCTGTGGAAGCCGCGTCCACCACGTGAATCAGCACTCTCGTCCGCTCGATGTGCCGAAGGAAATCGTGTCCCAGCCCGACGCCTTCCGCCGCGCCTTCGATCAGACCCGGAATGTCCGCCATGACAAAACCGGCGCCGTCCTCCAGATCCACGACCCCCAGATGGGGATCCAGCGTCGTGAAAGGATAATCGGCGATCTTCGGGCGGGCGTTGCTGACCCGGGAAAGCAGCGTGGACTTGCCGGCGTTCGGAAAACCTACAAGTCCTACGTCGGCGATCACTTTAAGCTCCAGCTGAACCCACAGCTCCTGCCCCGGCTGACCCGCCTGCGCGTACTGTGGGGCCTGCATCGTGGCGGTCGCATAGTTCATATTGCCAAGGCCGCCTCTGCCGCCCTTTAGGACTACCTCACGGCGGTTTTTGCCCGACATATCGGTAATAACCTTACCGGACTCAAAATCTTTGATTACGGTGCCTTCCGGGACTTTGATGATCAGATCCTCGCCTTTTTTGCCGCTGCAGCGGCGTTTGTTGCCCGGCTCGCCGTTCTTGGCGGCATATTTGCGGGTATAGCGGAAATCGGTCAGCGTGTTCAGGCCGTCGTCCACCTCGAAAATCACATCTCCGCCCTTGCCGCCGTTGCCGCCGTCCGGTCCGCCCGCGGGCACATACAGTTCCCTGCGGAAGCTTACGTGGCCGTCTCCGCCGCTACCGGACTTGATGAATATTTTTGCGCGATCTGCAAACATAGATACCTCTCGTAAAAAAGAAAGGCCGTTGCAAAAACAGTTTTCTCTCAATCGCCCCGCGCAGTCCTTACAAATAAAACCGCCAGATGAAACGGCAAGTCGGTTTGCATTTGTAAGGACTGCACACAGGACCGGCAGAGATTCCGCATGTTTTGCAACAGCCCCATTGAACAAATCGTATTACTCAGCTGCCTCCACTCTCGGATACACAGAAACCTGCTTCTTGTCTCTGCCCTTCCTCTCGAAGCGGACGATTCCGTCTACCTTGGCAAACAGGGTATCGTCTCCGCCGCGTCCGACGTTATTGCCGGGATGGATCTTTGTTCCGCGCTGCCGATAGAGGATATTGCCGGCCAGAACAAACTGACCGTCCGCTCTCTTCGCGCCAAGACGCTTGGACTCGGAATCACGGCCGTTCTTCGTAGAACCGACGCCCTTCTTATGAGCAAACAGCTGAAGGTTCATCTGAAACATAATTACACCTCCTCAAATCGAATGTTGATATATGGCTCCCCGTATGCCTCCTCAATGTTCATAAGCCCGAACACCAGGGAGTTCATAAGGAGCATGGATTCGGAACTGATGCCGTCCGTAAAACGGAAGTCGAACATCCCCTCGCGTTCATCTTCATCGGCATAGAAACGGTCGTCCGTAAAATGCTCAACGGAATTGGCCATGTTAAGCGTCAGGGCCGATACCGCAGCGCAGACAACCTCCTGTCCTTCCTGCGGATCCTCCGCAAGTCCGGCGTGGCCGGTTAAATGAATGCCTCTGTAATTGTGCTCCGAATCAACCAATACTGTCACATGAATCATAGTTCATCAGGGCGGCGCTTACGCGCCCACAAGTCCGCCAGCCTGCCGCTGGGGATGATTAAGCGTTGATCTTGTCGATCTTAACCTGGGTATACAGCTGTCTGTGACCGTTCTTCTTGTGATATCCGGTTTTTCTTTTGTACTTGTAGACGATCACTTTCTTCGCTTTCCCCTGACCTTCCACAGTAGCGGAAACGCTGGCTCCCTCAACAGTCGGGCATCCGACCTTGAGCTCTCCGTCGCTCACCGCAAGCACCTGGTCAAAGGTCACGGTCTCGCCTGCTTCCACAGGCAGCTTTTCAATCCTAATGACATCGCCCTCGGATACCTTATACTGCTTACCGCCGGTAGCAATAATAGCGTACATATATGGCACCTCCTCTTTATCATTACTCGCCAACTACGGTGTCCGGGCGGCCTGTCCGCCCTGGCGGAACCGGCCCGAAGCTTCAAAACCTCATTGTGCGGCACACTAATGAATCATACCATTTCCCCGGCAAAATGTCAACCTGAAAATCAATTATTTTCTCTTACTGCAGCTGCTCATACAGGGGCTTTCGCGTCTTTTTCCTGGTAATCTCCACCAGACCGAGCCTGGTCATATCGACTACGGTGGTCTTCACCGGATCCCGGAAACAGTGCTCCGACAGCGCGCGCATCAGCTCACTCTGATCCTCTGCCGATTCCATATTGATAAAATCGATGAGAATGATGCCGGACAGATTTCGCAGCCGCAGCTGCCGGGCCGCCTCTTTCGCGGCTTCCAGATTGATCATGCGTACGGTGTCGCGCATCGTCTTTTTGCCGGTAAATTTGCCGGTGTTTACGTCGATCACCGTCATGGCCTCCGTCTGCTCGATCACCAGATAAGCGCCGGAAGCGAGCCAGACCCTCTTCTGCAGGGCGTCGTGAAGATCCTTTTCGATCGGATACAGCTTTATAAGCGGAAGCAGCGGATCGTTATAGAGCCGGAGCCTTCCGGCGTTTTCCGGCTGCTCCCGAAGAAGATAATCGTTCAGGCTTTCATAAACGGCCGCATCGTCCGTGACGATCTCGCCGGCCTGCTGCGCGTCAAAGTCGCGGAGCCTTGCCGCATACGGCGGCACTTCCTCATAGAGCAGGCTGCGGCAGGTGCGGTAGGAGGCGTTTTTCAGAATCTGCCGGAGCCGTTCTGTCAGGCGGTTCATCTCGCCGAGAATCAGATCCGGCGCGGCGTTATAGGCGTTCGTCCGCACGATCAGCCCGAAGGCTTCCTCCTTTGCGGGACGAAGATATTCCGCGGTCTTCTTTTTCCAGGAGGCGTCGTTTATCTTGCCGGAGAAGCGGATATAGTTCTTCTTTCCGGAGGGTTCCGCCGACAGAACGCAGTAGCGCCCGGTCAGGGTAAGACTGGCGGTGAGCACCGGATCTTTTGTCTTCACCGCGTCTTTTGAAACCTGCACAAGAATCTCGTCGCCGGGGCGCAGGCAGCGTCCTTCCGGCGCCGGAGTCCGCGACGCGTAGAGCGGCGTCGGGTTGGCGTCCAGGCTGTAATAGCCTGTGACGTCCCCGCCCAAATCCACGAACGCGGCGTTGATGTTTTTTACGATATCTTTGACTTTTCCGATGTAAATATTTCCGAGAATCGACGGCCGCGGTTCCTCGAAATCGATCTGGACGGTTCCCTTGTCATCCATAAGGGCCGTCAGCAGCCGTTCTTTATACCTGGTAATGATCAGCTTGTTCAATGTCTTCTCCCAAGGCCTCAAGGGGCGTCAAAATCCGTTTGCCGCTGTCTTTGTCTCCCAGGTCAGCATAAACTTCTTCCCGCTCCGCCTGGAAGGTGAAGGGCGCCAGCTCCCAGCCCATAAAGGCATAGAAGGTCTCCATGACAAATTCCGGCTTGATATTGTCGGTGCTTCCGGTGCAGACCTGCAGAAAAACAGCGTCCTCCGGCTCCGTCACCGCGCCGGAGATAATGGTCGGAAGTTCCCCGGCTGTTTCTTTTCCGCCGCCCCAGGAGGCGCTGCCAGCGTTCCGGGAGGCATTTCCGACATTCCAGTAGGCGTTTCCGCTGTCCCAGGAGACGTTTCCGCCTGCATCCGCGTCCGCAGGCACCGCCCGCACCCGTTCCAGCCGGTAAATTAAGGGTTTCAGATCCATCTCCTTCTCCCCGCGCTTGGTCTTCTTTGTGACCGGGATTTCCGATCTGGCATAAAACGCGTCGAGGGCCGAAAAGAACGCGTCGATGTCCTCCGGCGCTTTCCCGGGGCGAAACGCCAGCACGTAATCGGCGGCGGCCACAAGCGACATGGCGCTCTTTGCGGAATCGTCCAGTCTGCGGTAGGAAAGGACCTCCATGCCCTCAGACATTGCCGCGTTCATCCGCCGTATCATTTCATCCGAACCGTCTGTTGAATTCACTTCAATATCCAGATATTCGCCGTTGCTTAGAAGGCCGACGCCCAGGGGAGCCGCAAAGGACATGATCTGGTGGGGGCTGAACCCCCCGCTGTAGCGGATGTCCACATCCGCCCGCCGCATGACCTTCTGGAAATACCGCATGATGTCCAGGTGCCCGATAAATTTCATGGCGCCCTGCTTGCGGAATTTAATTCTTATCTTCAAAGCAGACACCTCCTCCGAACACCCGTGCGCCGCAGCCTGCGCAGCCCTGGCGGCAGTTGGGCGTGACGGTCTCTTCCGTCGCCCGTTTCCATTCCCGCTTTAAGAATTCCTTCGACACGCCCGCGTCGATAAAATCCCACGGCAGCTTCTCGTCCAGGCTGCGGTCCCGGACCGTATAGAAATCCGGGTCCACGCCGCAGGCGTCAAAAGCCGCCATCCACAGATCATTATCAAAATTCTCGCCCCAGGAGTCGAACATGGCACCGCGGCGGTACGCTTCCTCGATCACGGGAGCCACCCGGCGGTCTCCGCGCGCCAGAACCCCCTCCAACACGCTTAAATCGGCTTCATGGTAGTTGTATTTCAGGCTGCGGGCGTTTTTCATCTCCTGGAAGGTGTCACGCACCAGCCATGCGCGCCGCAGGAACTCCTCCTTCGTACACTGCTTCGCCCACTGGAACGGCGTAAACGGCTTGGGTACGAAAAACGACGAGCTGGCGACGATCTGCACCCGCTTCTGCCGCTGCTCCACAGGCAGGTCGTAGAATGTCTCCGCCACCTTCTCCGACAGATAGGCGATGCCCTTCATATCCTCTTCCGTCTCCGTGGGCTGGCCCAACATAAAGTACAGTTTGACGCGGCTCCAGCCGCCCAGAAAGGCGTCGCGGGCGCCGCTTAGGATCGCTTCTTCCGTGAGCCCTTTATTAATGACATCCCTGAGCCGCTGGGAACCGGCCTCCGGCGCGAAGGTCAGACTTGTCTTCTTCACATCCTGGACTTTGCTCATAACATCCAGGGAAAACGCGTCGATGCGCAGCGACGGCAGCGAGATGTTGATCCCCTTGCCCTCCACCTCGTCGAGAAGGAAGCGAATCAGTTCCGGAAGCTTCGAGTAATCGCTGGAGCTTAAGGAGCTTAGGGAAATCTCCTCGTGGCCGGTGCTCTTTAACATTTTGACGGCGTAATCTTTCAGATATTCCAGGCTGTGTTCCCGCAGGGGCCGGTAGATATTCCCGGCCTGGCAGAACCGGCAGCCGCGGATGCAGCCCCGCTGGATCTCCAGAACCACCCGGTCCTGGGTCACCTTGATGAACGGAACCAGGGGCTTCTCGATATACCAGGCGTCGTCCAGGCTGAGAACCAGCTCCTTGGTCACCTTCTCCGGCGCATGGGGATGATTGGGTTTAAAATCAGCGATCGTCCCGTCCTCATGGTAAGTCACGTCATAGAAAGCCGGCACATAGAGGCCGGGAATCTGCGCCGCCGCCTCCAGAAACTCCATCCGGCTTCCTCCGCGGCTTTTATTGGCCTTGTAGGCGTCGAAAAGCTGTCCGTAGACCGTTTCCCCTTCCCCGATGTAGAAAATGTCAAAGAAGGGCGCCAGGGGCTCCGGGTTATAGGCGCAGGGGCCGCCGCCGATGACGATGGGATCATCCTCGGCGCGTTCTTCGCTATGCAGCGGGATATGGCTCAGATCCAGGATCTGGAGCACGTTGGTATAGCACATCTCGTACTGGAGCGTGATGCCAAGGAAATCAAAATTTTTCACCGGTTCCTGGGATTCCAGCGCGAACAGAGGAATATTCTTCTCACGGAGGAGCCGGTCCATATCGGTCCACGGCGAATAGACCCGCTCACAGTAGACATCGTCGCGGCCGTTGAACATATCGTAGAGAATCTGGATGCCCAAATGGGACATGCCGATCTCGTAGACGTCCGGAAAGCACATACAGAAACGGATATCTACTTTCTCTGGGTCCTTAACTGCCATGTTTACCTCGCCGCCGATATACCTGGCAGGCTGCTGGACAGACAGCAATATTTCATCGCTTAGCGCCAATCTTCTCATGAAAATCTCCTGATATTTTGCATTCTTCGTAAATCTTTCTTTTGAAAATTACAATAAATTTCATTTGTATGGTTATTCATAATATTTAGCATTGTATAACATTTTAGTATTGTACAACACCAATCGGGTGTATAGGACTCGTCCAAAGTAAAAACACTCATGAAAAAGCCCGCCAACCAATATGCTAGATTATAGCATATCAGCGCGGACTTATCCATACAAAATTAATACTTGACTTCTAAAATTTGCAGGATTGCCAGTTTGTAAACCGGGCCGAACCGCCAGTTTATGCAGCTTTCTTTTTCAATTCTGCCCTGAGCGGCACGTAAATCAGAGCAAACCCCTCACGTATTCGGCGATGGCCGCGTCCCTGCAGTTCGGGAAGAACAGCTCGCTGAAATGCTCTCCTGCCACCGCCCCCTTTACAAGGGCCGGATCAAGCTCCGGCAGGCATTCCAGAAGCGGCCGCAGCGTCGCGGCGCGCACGGTATCCAGAATACGCTTATTGCGCATCTCCGGCTCCATACGTTCCTTCGGATAACCCTGGCCATGACCGAACCCGAACAGCTTCTCAAAGCAGTATTCCAGATTCAGCTCCCCGCCCCAGCCGTAGCCCTTCGCAAACGGCATGGCGACCGCATTGCCATCGTTGACATGGGCAAATGTATAGGCGTCCACCGGATCCTCCACATGGCCGCAGATCACGCCCGGGAAGGAATTCAGCGCCAGCATGGCTCCCTCGCCGGTACCGCAGCCGGTAATAACGTAATCAGCCGCGCCGCTGTTCAGAAGAATGGCGGCCAGAATACCGCACTGCACATAGGTAAGCTGAGCGGCGTCCTCAACGGAATACATTCCGTAATTGTCCACCGTATGGCCCATCGGTCCCGTCACCTTTTGCAATGTATTTAAGACAACCCCGTTCTTGGCTGCCTGACTGTTTTCATTGATCAACGCAATACGCAAAATGATTCCTCCTCTCCGATTTCCAACTGCTTCCGGGTTTTATTTCTCCGGTACAGAAACCGCGGTTTTCGCGCCTGCCGCTTCCGTTCCCCACGCTTCTGCGTCCGTCCACCAGCTGGCAGGATTCCCGCCCTCTGCCCGTATAGTTTGATCGCGGTATACTCCATAGCTCACTCCCCTGCCGGCTGTCTTCCGATATATGCAAGGATTCCGCCGTCCACATAAAGGATGTGGCCGTTGACAAAATCAGAGGCGGAACTTGCCAAAAACACCGCGGGGCCCGCCAGATCCTCAGCCTCCCCCCAGCGGTTGGCGGGAGTTTTGGCGCGGATGAACTGGTCAAACGGATGCATGGAACCGTCAGGCTGAGGCTCCCTGAGCGGCGCAGTCTGGGGCGTAGCGATGTAGCCGGGCCCTATGCCGTTGCACTGGATGTTGTACTGGCCGTACTCGGAGGCGATGTTCTTGGTCAGCATCTTCAGTCCTCCCTTGGCCGCCGCGTAAGCGGAAACCGTCTCACGGCCCATCTCGCTCATCATGGAACAGATATTGATGATCTTGCCGCCGCCCTGCTCTATCATATCGGGGATAACGGTCTTGGACATGATGAACGGACCGTTAAGGTCGATGTCTATCACCTTGCGGAACTGGGCCGCTGTCATGTCGCACATGGGTATGCGCATGATGATGCCGGCGTTGTTCACAAGGATATTGATATGCCCCACTTCCTCGGTGACGCGTTTTACGAGTTCACTGACCGCCTCCTCACTGGTCACATCAGCCACATATCCGTGGGCCTCGATACCGGCCTCCTTGTAGGCAGCCAGACCTTTGTCTACAAGCTCCTGCTTTATGTCGTTGAATACGATCGTGGCGCCCGCGCCGGCCATGCCCTTCGCGATTGCAAAGCCGATGCCGTAGGAAGCGCCAGTGACCAGCGCCACTTTACCGTCAAGTCTGAAAGAATTTGTACTCATGATTCAATGCTCCTGTCCCCTGTTAGGCTTCCCGTTACCAAAGGAATGTATCGCGGCCTTTCAGCTTGCGGACGGCCTCGATGTAGTAATAGTCGGCATAGATGAAGTTGATGTTGCGCCCCGGCAGGTGGTAGCCCGCCGTGCCGTGCAGCGTGATGGGGTCTGTGTCCGGATTCCAATCGGCGCTTTTCTCGTCGATGGCGTGCAGCATCTTGAGCGCGGCGCCAAGGTAGGCTTCCTTTTGCTCCGGCACCAGCTCGGCCAGATCAATGAGCGCGGTGGCAAGCACGCCGGCCGCAATGTCATCCTGCACCCATGGCTCAGGCGGCTGGCGGAAATCCGAGGGGACGAGCCCGTCCGCCGGGATGCCTGGCAGCACATAGGCAGCGATCTTTTTGGCCGTTTCGAGGTATTCTTTCTTTCCGGTGGCCTTGTAGCTGTCGGTAAAGCCGCACAGGCCCCAGCCCTGGCCGCGGCTCCACGCCGAGCCCTTGCCGTAGCCCTGCCCGCCGAAGTTATCGACATAGGCGCCGGTATCGGGATCGAACTCATTGATGTGGATAACGCTGCCGTCTTCCCGTACAAAGTACTTCATCGCCATATCGGCGTGACGCATGGCGATATTGCGGTAGCGCGGGTCTCCGGTCTCATTGCTGGCCCAATAGAGCAGCGGCAGGTTCATCATGCAGTCGATGATGGTCACTCCAGCCAGCCGCATCGGCGGATCCACTTTGGAGAGCGCCATCTTCTCATCGCCCGCGCCCCAGGCGCGGATGATGTTCGCTGCCGGATTAAACCGCCCGGCCAGCCACTTGGCCGCTGCCAGCGCGCTCCTTTTAGCGCCCTCATCGCCGGTCAGCTTGTAGTCCAGCACAGCGGTAGGAAGCCAGAGAAAGCCGATGTCGTGGGTATCCATATCAAGCAGGCATTCGTCCAAAATCGGCAGTGTGAAGCGCGCAATCTCTTTATAGCGTTCGTCGCCGGTTTCGGCGGACATCTGCCACAGCATACCGGCCCAGAATCCGTTTGTCCAAAAGCCTTTTGCGATACCGATGTTGCCTTTGGCTTCCAGTTTGTTGTCATGTACGCCGTTTGTTGCCTCGCTGGGCAGTTTGGCGGCGGAGCGTTCCCGCACTTTACACAGCTTGACGTGGGCCTTTTGCAGCACCTCGTCCACCCAGGCGCGGTCGGCGGCGGTAAGCATTTCAGAAATTCTTTCACTCATAATTGTACTCCTATCATAGAATGCGTAAGGTTATTTGTTAAATCAGCTGTTGGCGGCGCGGCGCCCGTTCAGGATGCGGGTGTTCTCGTCGACCTGCTTTTTGTCAAGCGGATACAGGAAGAACATGCACAGGAAAGCCAAAATGTAGAGGACGGCAGGCAGAAGCGTCATGCAGGTATAAATGCTCTGGCGCACCGCGTCGGTCTGCACCACGACCTCGCCGGCCGTGCTCTGCACATAGCCAATGGCGGACAAGAGCCACCCGCCCAAACCGGCCGCGGCAGCCTGCGCAATCTTGCGGGTAAAGGAATAGGTGGAGTAGACGGTACCGTCAGTCCGGACACCGGTCTTGACCTCCTGCGAATCGATGACGTCGCCGATGTAGGCCCAGGTGACCATGCTGTTAAGACCCATGCCCATGCCCTGCAGGACATACAGCCCGATAAAGACCATTGGGTTGGTCACGCGCATCAGGAACATGATCAGAAAGATTACGGCGGAGATACCAATACCAAGACAGCCGGTTTCCTTTTTGCCGATTTTGGCCGAAAGGATCGTGGCGACCGGGGCCATGGCGATCATCGAGACAGTTCCGGCCATGCTGGCCAGTCCCATGACATTGGTGTTGTTAAAGTAATCCTTATAAAGATAAGTATTGAGAGAGGACATGCCGAGGCTGGCGACGAGCGTGAAAACCGCCACAATAACAATGGCCAGCAGCGGGCGGCAGGTGACAAGGTTTTTGAGCGTCTCGCCGGCGGAAAGCTTTGCTTTTCCGTCGTCCTTCTTGGCAGGCGCGATCTGTACGCGCTCCACCGAAAGTGCGTAGCAGCCGAGATAGAACACGGCGGCGCAGACGCCGAAGACGACTGCGGTCACGGTGAATTTCTCTGGCACGACATACTGCTGGCCAGCCTCGTTCGTAGCAAACACCAGCATAGGGGCGACAATACCGATCAGCATGCCGGAGAAGGTGGCTCCCACGGTACGCCAGGTGGAAAGCTGAGTGCGCTGTTTGGCATCATTGGTGATGACGGAGGCCATCGAGCCGTAGGGAATGTTGCAGGCCGTATAGAAGAAGCTTCCCCAGACAATGTAGAAGAAGGCGATCCAGGCGATGCGCCCGCCCATCGGGAAACTGCTGACCCAATACTGGTAGATCAGTATGCTGCTGATGCCCATAGGGATGGCCATGCGCTTGATCCAGGGACGGAAGCGGCCGTCCTTAGTAGGTTTTGACAGGTCGCAGATGCGGCCCATGCCGAAATCTGTGAAAGCATCCACGATCTTGGATGCCGCCAGGATGGTACCCACCACGGCCGGGACCATGCCCAGCACATCGGTGCAGAAGGTCATCAGGTACATACTGGCAAAGATGAAGGTAAAGTTGTTGCCGAAGTCGCCCATGGCATAGCCGATCTTATCGCGCAATCCAAAGGGCCGTGCGGATTTGGTTTCCATAGTTTCCGTCCTTTCTTTTTGTGAATCGGTTGCGGGTTGTTCTTAACAAATACTGCTCCACTCCCATGGTATCTGCACAGAATATTTTGTAATTATGGCAAAAATATTGTGCAAACTTTTATGGTATGATATAATTGTATCAGTTAAATTGCAAATTGAGTATGAACAATAAGAACCTCTTTTAGCACAAATCGAAACAAAGGGGGGAAGATAATATGCGAACAAAGATCTCCGGCACCAGACATACGCCGCAGCCCAACAGCTGGAAGGAAAACCTATTCATCAGTGAGAGTGCCATCATCAGCCGCTATATGGCGGAAAAAAAGCTGGTTCGTCTCGTTTTGAACGGAGACTATGACGGTGCGCGCGCCCTGCTGGACAGTCTGCCGCAGAGCCAGGAGTATTATCGGGATTTTGCGGCCAGAATCGCCGATGATGTGGAGCGGCAGCGCCAGCTGGCTCTGATCATGAACTCCGGCCTGCGCATGACCCTCCTTAATACCAACGTGCCTGTTACAATTCTTCATGGTATTGCTACCTATTTCGGCCGTGCCATTAACGAAGCCGATACGGATACCCTGCGCTCCGGCGCGCTGATGGATGCCATCCTGCGCACCTATTGCGGCATGGTGCAGGAATTTGGCCGCAAGACCTACAGCCCGCCCGTCGAGCGGATCGTGGA
>CANRHU010000072.1 GCA_947630485.1 uncultured Lachnospiraceae bacterium | reverse complement strand
TTATCCCAAAACAGGAAAGTATACTGGCAAAGGAATATTTACCATTGTTGAGGAGAAGAGCGGAAAAGGATCAGATGTCGGGTGGGGCAGACTGAAATCCGGAGCTGGCTGGATTGCGCTGTCGCACTGTACAAAGGTCTGATGGAATAACGTCTGTAAGGCTTATGGATCATTATGGTCTGTAAGCCTTTTTTTTGCGTCAAATTAGGAGTTTTCCGTCCCACAGATACATAGCTGTCGGAAGGGATGACCGTATAACGATAAATCAACATCCCTTCGGCTGATATGGAGGGATTGGTATGACGGAAATGCAGAAACAGCAGATCAAGGGATATAGGGACTGCGGATACGGATATAAGAAAATCGGACAGCTGATGGGAATTTCGGAAAACACGGTAAAGACATATTGCAAGAGAAACGGGCTTGGCGGCATCGCTGCGAAACCTGCCCAGGAATGCTGTGTTTGCAAGTCCTGCGGAAAACCAATCGTGCAGGTTCCGGGAAGGAAGCAAAAGAAGTTCTGCTCGGACAGATGCCGGAATCAGTGGTGGAACAGCCATCTGGATCTGGTAAACAGGAAAGCACATTACAACTTTATCTGTCCATGCTGTAAACGCCCGTTTACAGCATATGGGAATGCCAACAGGAAGTACTGCTCCCATGAGTGCTACATTGAGGACAGATTCGGAGGTGGCCATCATGAGTAAGGAACAGGGGCGGGATGAGATCGTGTTCCAGATTACCATGAGTGCGGCGCGGAAGATGTTGGAACGGGGCATGATCTCTAAAGAAGAGTATAGAGAGTTTGACAAAAAAATGCAACAAAAATACAACCTTGTTTTTGGTGGTTTATTCTCCAAAATTGACTTGCTATAGTGCGGATATTACGGGAATATGACACTGCGAAAGGAGGGATTTGATGCCGAAAGTAAGCAGAATTGAAGCGGCCAGACCAAGAATAACACCAAGAAAGAAGGTCGCGGCATACGCTCGTGTTTCAATGGAAACGGAGCTTCTCATACATTCTCTCTCGGCGCAGGTCAGTCATTATAGCAATTTGATTCAAAGTAATCCTGAATGGGAGTACGCAGGGGTATACGTCGATGCAGGAATAACAGGAACAAGCACATCTCGCCGCGATGAATTTCAGAGGATGGTCGCAGACTGCGAGGATGGAAAGATTGACGTCATACTTACAAAGTCCATCAGCCGCTTCGCAAGGGACACTGTGGATTGCCTTAACACCGTCAGGCGATTGAAGGAGATAGGTGTTGAGGTACGTTTTGAGAGGGAGAGGATATCTACCCTTTCCAGCGATGGGGAGCTTCTGCTGACTCTATTGGCCTCATTTGCGCAGGCTGAAAGCGAGAGCCTGTCGGCTAACGTCAAATGGGCAATCCGCAGCCGTTTTCAAGAAGGGATACCGAACGGTCATAAAGCTCCTTACGGTTATGAATGGGACGGAGAGATGTTCCGCATCATCCCAGAGCAGGGAGAGATCGTAAAATTCATTTTCCAACGCTATCTTGCTGGAGATTCCGGTTACAAAATAGCAAAAGTGTTGAAGGAAAGAGGTGTGGTGGGACAGAATGGAGTCCCAATGTGTGATTCCACCATTAAGGATATCGTGACCAGCATTTCTTATACAGGAACCATGATATTGCAGAAGAATTATTTTACGGAAAGCCATGCCAGAAAAAGAAATCGAGGGGAGCTGCCGCGCTATGCAGTAGAGGGAATGTTTGAGCCTTTGGTATCGGTCGAGGATTTCAATAAAGCTCAGGAGATACGAAGGGAGCGGGCTGAAGCATCCCCAAACAGAAATGCGGAGCTTACGGAGTTTTCCGGCATTGTAAAATGTGGGAATTGCGGACGATCCTTCAGCCGAAGGACAAGAGGCACGGCGAAGGTGTGGGTCTGTAACACGCGGGAAAGGAAGGGGATAACTGTTTGCGGAACGAAACCGCTGGATGAAACTGAACTTATTGAAGCCGCCGCTAAAGCATCCGGGAACGGATCTTCAAAAAGAAGATTCGAGAGGATCACCGTTCACGGGGATCGCATTGAGTTTCTGCTGGCTGATGGAAGTGTCCGAAAGATACAGAGGAAATATGGCGGATATAAACGCCGCAATGGTTTTTCCGGAAGAGTTTTCTGCGGGATATGCGGGGCGAAATGCGAGAGGGATACATGGAAAAAAAGAAATAACGGTGAGGTAACTAAGATTAGCCTTTGGGTGTGTAGCGCACCAAGATGCGCCTGTTCCCTTAGACGGTTGCCGGAAGAGGAATTGAGGCGGGCATCAGCAGTACTTACTGATACCAAAGAAGGTGAACTTGGATTTGCGGAAAACGTGGAAAGGGCGATTGCATACAATGACAAGGTTAGTTTTGAATTTAAAGACGGGACGGTGAAGACATGGCTAAGAGAGTGACGACTATCCCGGCAACGAGGAACAGATTTAGCTCAGCGCCGGTATATGAAGCGAAAAGGCGGAAAGTGGCGGGTTATGCGAGGGTTTCAACAGATTCTGAAGAGCAGCAGACCAGTTACGAGAATCAGGTGGACTATTACACAACATATATAAACAGCAGGGAAGACTGGGAACTTGTCGGGATATTCACTGATGAAGGAATAACCGCAACGAACACGAGACACCGTGACGGCTTTAACCAGATGATCGATGCAGCGATGGATGGGAAGATAGACCTTATCATTACAAAGTCCGTCAGCAGATTTGCGAGGAATACAGTCGATTCCCTTACAACCGTCCGTAAGTTGAAAGAAAAAGGCGTGGAGATTTATTTCGAGAAAGAGAATATCTGGACGTTTGATGCGAAAGGAGAATTGCTGATTACAATTATGTCTTCGCTGGCCCAGGAGGAGAGCCGTTCGATTTCGGAAAATACCACATGGGGTAAAAGAAAATCCTTTGCGGATGGGAAGGCGGCGGTGGCTTATTCAAGGTTTCTTGGATATGACGATGGCTTTAAAATAAATGAAGATGAAGCAGACACGGTTCGGCTGATTTACAAACTGTTTCTTAGCGGGATTTCTTATTACGCCATCACGAAAGAGTTGGAGAAACGTGAGATAAAGGCTCCATGCGGCGGAAAGAAATGGTGCATTTCCACGGTCCGGTCAATACTTACGAATGAAAAATACATGGGGGATGCGCTTTTGCAGAAGGGCTACACAGCGGACTTTCTGCAGAAAAAACGGAAAAAGAACAATGGCGAGATACCCCAATACTATGTGGAAGACCATCACGAGGCTATCATCGATCCCGGAACCTTTAAGCTGGTGCAGGCCGAGATTCAGAAGAGGTATGGTGAGGGAAAGAAATACAGCGGAGTGAGCGTCTTTGCTTCTAAAATACGGTGCGGGAAATGCGGCGGTTGGTATGGTTCTAAGGTATGGCATTCAAACGATAAATATCGGAAGGTCATTTTCCGCTGCAATAACAAATATAAGGATGGTCAGAAATGTGACACGCCGTACTTGACGGAACAAGATGCCGCTCGATTCTTCCTTGAGGCGCTGGAAGAACTGTTCGGGGTAAAGGAAGAGGTACTCTGCAATTTACGGGATCTTCGGCAGACGGTGGCTGATACGGGCGAACTGGAAAGCAAAAAAGAAATCTTGATCCAAGAAAGTGGAATGCTTGAAGAGAAACTTCGCATCCTCATTGCTGAAAATGCGCAGGTGGCGCAGAGTCAGGACGAATATAACAGGCGATATCAAAACGTGTATGGGCTTTATGAAGAGTGCCAGAGTAAACTTGATGGGGTTGAAAATCTCATCACTCAAAAGGAAGCGCGCCGCGAGATCATTGATAACTTCATTTCAAATCTGGAGGAATTGAAAGAACCGCCGCAGGAATTTGATGAATATCTGTGGGGAGGCGTTGTAGATCATATGACAGTTTACGAAAAAGGGAGAGTAATTTTCACTTTTGTCGGGAACATTGAAATTGAGATTAAAGAATAAGCAATCTGGTAAAACACACGGTTCCATGATATGATAATGAAAAGTAGAATGCGATGGAGGCGGGACATGGTCAAGATGAAAGCAGGGGATACTGCATATATTGTTGAATCAAACCGAATTGTAAGAGAGGTAAAGATAATCAGTTGCTCTGGTGGAATGTACCTCGTTAAATTTGAAGGCGGCGGGGGAATTCGGGTGAGGGAGCATCGACTGTTCGCCACGGAGGAAGAGGCGAAGAAAAGCATTACAGGTCTCAAGGATGAGTTCAGGAAAAAGACTCCATACGACTATATGTGAAAAATACCGCTCGCATTTTATATAGAAGAAACAGTTCAGGGGTGCCAATTTCGGCCCCCTTTTTATGAATTAAAGGGGTTCATATAAGGGGTTCATCGTTGGATTGTATCATTTTCATTGTGCCGATGAATCCATGCCCCTGCGGACATTTTCCGGACAGAAGCAGGTGCCATTGCAGCGAGGAGCAGATCCGGCGTTATCTCGGACGGATATCCAAGCCGATTCTGGACCGGATCGACATCTGTACGGAGGCCGCGCCCGTGGACTTCGGGGAACTGCGCGGCAGAGGGAAGGCGGAAACCTCCGGGCAGATCCGCGCGCGGGTGGAGCGGGTCCGCCGGATCCAAAAGGAGCGCTTTGCCGGCCGCGCGATCCGTTTCAACAGCCAGATGACCGTGGACGACATCCGAAGCTTCTGCAGGCTGGAACGAGAGGAGGAAGATTTTTTTCGGGAGGTTTATCAGAAGAAGGGGCTGAGCGCGCGGGCCTACGCGAAGATCCTGAAAGTGGCGCGCACCGTCGCGGATCTGGACGGGGCCGCGCAGATCGGACATGCCCATCTGTGCGAGGCGATCGGCTACAGGAGTCTGGAGGAGAAATACTGGCAGGCGCCGCCCGCGTATCACGGTGCGGAGTCGACCCAGTATTCCGGTGCGGAGTCGGACTCAAACGGAGGTGACGCGCTGTGATCGGGGCATTTACGGAACGCGATTATCTCTACTGGCTCTGCCAGGTCCCGCAGCTCGGGGCGGTTACGATTCAGGTGCTTTTGGAGCGGTATGGAACCTGTGAATCCATTTATCATATAGAAGGGATCCGTCTGGCGGAGGAAAAGCTTCTGAACCGCCCGGCCGCGGCGTGCTTTGACGGGATGAAGGCGAGGCTGGAGGAGACGACGCGGGAATACCGCAATCTCCCGGCGCGGGGGATCCGTTTCATCGCTTATACGGACGAGGAATATCCGGAACGTCTGAGGCATATCTATGGTAGACCTGCGGGACTCTATGTAAAGGGACGTCTGCCGGACGACGGCCGCCCTTCCGCGGCGATCATCGGCGCCAGGGCCGCCTCCAGTTACGGTCTCCAGATCGCGCAGATGCTGGGGGCTTCCCTGAGCCGGGCCGGCGTTCAGATCATCAGCGGCATGGCCCTGGGGGTGGACGGAGCCGGTCACGAGGGGGCGCTTATGGAGGACGGCGATACCTACGCGCTGCTTGGAAGCGGCGTGGATGTCTGTTACCCGCGGACACATCTCAATATGTATCTGCAGATTCCGCGCCGCGGCGGCGTGATTTCCGAGTTCCCGCTGGGAAGCCGGGCGTTAAAAGCGCATTTTCCGATGCGCAATCGCCTGATCAGCGGCCTGTCGGATGTGATCATCGTGGTGGAGGCGAGGGAGAGAAGCGGCTCCCTGATTACGGCGGAGCTGGCCCTGGAACAGGGGCGGGAGGTGATGGCGGTTCCCGGCCGGGTAACGGAGGATTTGAGCCGCGGCTGCAACCAGTTAATCCGTCAGGGAGCGGGAATCGTGACGTCGCCGGATGATATTTTGGAGTATTTTCAGATAAAGCGGGAGAAGATGTTAAGACTTCCTAAAAAAAATGAAAATGCACTTGCAAAGAAAGAAAAAATAGTGTATAGTTTGTTAGATTTACAACCGAAGTTCATTGACCAGGTTGTGGAAGAGAGTGGTCTGCCGTTGGGGGAGTGCATGACGATTCTGCTGGAGTTGGAGCTGAAGGGTTACGTTATGCAGCCGACAGGCCATTATTATGTGAAAAAGATTTAGAGGAGCAAGAGGCATGGCAAAGTATCTGGTAATCGTGGAGTCACCTGCGAAGGTCAAGACGATCAAGAAATTCCTGGGAAGCAATTATGAGGTGGACGCCTCAGGCGGACACGTCAGGGATCTTCCCAAGAGCCAGCTGGGCATCGACGTCGAACACGACTACGAGCCCAAGTACATCACGATCCGCGGAAAAGGCGACATCCTGGCAAAGCTTCGCAAGGAAGTCAAAAAAGCGGATGTGATCTATCTGGCGACCGACCCGGACCGTGAAGGAGAGGCCATCTCATGGCATTTGATGAAGGCCCTGAAACTGGACGAGATCGAGGGAAAGAAAGTCTACCGCATCAGTTTTAATGAAATTACGAAGAATGCGGTGAAGACCTCCCTAAAGGAGCCAAGACAGCTGGATATGAGCCTGGTGGATGCCCAGCAGACCAGGCGGATTCTGGATCGGATGGTGGGATACCGCATCAGCCCGTTATTGTGGGCTAAGGTGAAGCGTGGACTGAGCGCCGGCCGCGTGCAGTCCGCTGCTCTGCGCATGATCTGCGACAGGGAGGAGGAGATCGACGCGTTCATTCCGGTGGAATACTGGGAGCTGGAAGCGGATCTTCTCGACGCTCCTTCGTCGGCAGGCCCGAAGGCAGGGGCGGCAAGGAAAGGAAGAATAAAGCCGCTTACCGCCAGATTCTATGGCAGCGAAAAGGGCAGAATGGAGCTGAAATCGAGAGAAGATGTGGATGAGGTTCTGAATGCCTTAAAGGACTGCCGCTATCTGGTGGATGAGGTGAAGAAGGGAGAGCGCGTCAAGAAGGCGCCGTTCCCATTTACCACGAGTACCCTGCAGCAGGAGGCATCCAAGGTTCTGAATTTTTCTACTCAGAAAACCATGCGTTTGGCCCAGCAGTTATATGAGGGCGTGACGGTGAAAGGATACGGCACCATCGGTCTGATCACCTATCTGCGTACCGACTCCACCCGTGTGGCGGAGGAGGCGGCCGCGGCCGCCCGCACCTATATTGCGGAAACCTACGGCCCCGCTTATGCGGCCGGTGAGGATACCCGCAAAGCGAAAGGCGTCAAGATTCAGGACGCCCATGAGGCAATCCGCCCCACGGACATCCGCCTGACGCCGGCACAAGTGAAGGATTCCCTTGACAGAGATCAGTTCAGGCTTTATCAGCTGATCTGGAAACGGTTTACGGCCAGCCGGATGACGTCCGCGGTCTATGAGACCATGGCGGTGAAGGTAAAGGCAGACGGATATTATTTTAACCTGTCTGCGGCCAAGCGTGTCTTCGACGGTTATCTGTGCGCCGGCATAGAGGACGAGGAGGAAGAGACCGGACTGTCGCTTGAGAATCTGAAAGAGGGGGAAGAGTTAAAGCTGTCTAAGCTGCGCGAAAGCCAGCATTTCACCCAGCCGCCCGCGCATTTTACGGAGGCATCACTGGTGAAAGCGCTGGAGGAGGAGGGCATAGGCCGTCCGAGTACTTACGCGCCGACGATCACCACCCTTTTAGGCCGCCGCTACGTGGCCAAGGAGAAGAAGAATCTGTATGTTACAGAGCTGGGCGAGGTGGTGAACCGCATTATGAAGGAGAATTTCCCAAGCATCGTGGATTTGAAATTCACGGCCAACATGGAGTATCTGTTGGACGGCGTGGGAGACGGCTCCGTGGACTGGAAGACCGTGGTGCGCAATTTCTATCCGGATCTCGACGAGGCCGTGAAAGCGGCGGAGAAAGATCAGCAGTCCGTCACCATTGAGGACGAGCAGAGCGACGAGATCTGTGAGCTGTGCGGCCGCCGTATGGTCATCAAGTACGGTCCTCACGGGAAATTCCTGGCCTGCCCGGGATTCCCGGAATGTAAGAACACAAAGCCCTATTTGGAAAAAATCGGCGTCGCCTGTCCGAAATGCGGAGGAGAGCTCGTCGAGAAAAAAACCAGAAAAGGCAGACGGTATTACGGCTGTGAAAACAGCCCGGAATGCGACTTTATGTCGTGGCAGAAACCGTCTCAGACCCGCTGCCCCAAATGCGGAAGCTACATGGTGGAGAAGGGAAGCAAGCTTCTCTGCAGCAGCGAAACGTGCGGATACAGCGTCAATACCAGCAAAATGTAAATACAAAAACTTATATTTTATAATTAATTTCAAAAAGTTCTAAAAACTCTTGCTATTAAAAATGAAATATGCTATAATTTGGGCGGCACTCAAGAGTTAAGGCTCTTTTTTGCGACAGAGAAAGGGGTTCGGAAGTAATGAGCGTGCAGTTGTTGGATAAGACACGCAAAATTGGAAAATTGTTACACAATAACAATTCCAATAAGGTCGTTTTCAACGACATCTGTAAGGTGCTGAGTGAGATCCTGGAGTCGAATATCCTGGTCATCAGCAAAAAAGGAAAGGTTCTCGGCATCGGTCTCTGGCCCGGCGTTGAAGAGATCGAGGAGCTGATCGAGGAGCAGCTTGGCGGTTTCATTGACAAACTGCTGAATGAGAGACTCCTAAGCATCCTTTCCACCAAAGAAAACGTGAATCTCGCGACCCTGGGATTCGCGGAGGACAACGTGAAAAAATACCAGGCAATCATCGCGCCTATCGACATCGCGGGCGAGCGCCTGGGCACCTTGTTCATCTACAAGATGGACTGCCAGTACAATATCGACGACATCATATTGAGTGAGTACGGAACCACCGTCGTTGGTCTCGAGATGCTTCGCTCGGTCAACGAGGAGAATGCGGAGGAGACCAGAAAAATACAGATCGTCAAATCAGCCATCGGGACGCTGTCCTTTTCAGAGCTGGAGGCGATCACCCACATTTTCGAGGAACTGGACGGCAACGAGGGCATCCTGGTAGCGTCAAAGATCGCGGACCGCGTGGGAATTACCCGCTCGGTGATCGTAAACGCGCTGCGGAAGTTTGAGAGCGCGGGAGTGATCGAATCCCGGTCCTCCGGCATGAAGGGAACCTACATCAAGGTACTCAACGATGTAGTATTTGACGAGCTGAAACAGGTCAAGAATTCCGGAAGCAAGTAGAATCGAAAATCGTATATGTACGCAGAAGAGCCGTCAGCGACGGCTTTTCTGCGTTATGCGGGGGCGCGGTGAGGGCGGACGGGGCGCCGGCGCGCGGGAAGGCATAGGGTTCGGGATTTCGCGCATGGAGGTGAGAGTTTGGAAGATCAGGAGACGATTCGAAAGGCTAAGCGGCGGCTCCGGGCGGAGTTGCTTGAAAAAAGGCGGGCGTTGGAGCCGGAATACCGGCAGGAGGCGGACGACGCGATTCGGACGCGGCTTGAACGGCAGCCGTTCTATCTGCGGGCGCGGACCGTGTTCTGTTATGTGAGCATGGCGGAGGAAACGGACACCAGGCAGCTGATTGCGGATATGCTGGCGGCGGGAAAGCGGGTGGCGGTTCCGCGCTGCGGGAGGATTTCCATGGAGGCGTATGGGATCGTTTCCTTTGACGATCTGGAGTCCGGCAGATTCGGTATTCTGGAGCCGAAAGCGTACTGCGGCGAGATTTTGCCGGAGGAGATCGACCTCTGCATCATTCCCTGTCTCTGTGTGGGGAGTTCCGGGATCCGTCTGGGATATGGCGGCGGTTATTACGACCGGTATCTGCCGCGTATGCGGCCGGATGCCGTCCGCGCGGCCCTCTGCCGGGAGCGTCTTCTGGGTTCTGAGCCGCCGTCGGAGCCCCATGACAGACCGGTTTTAGTGACAATCACGGAAAAACAGGTGATTTTTTACGAATTTGCCAAATAAAGTTTGCCATTTTCTTAGAAAATGGGTATAATCAGTGCAGAACAAGTTCCCTTACGGCCCGAGGAGAAAGGGCCGATTCGCATAAAATCCGGCACAAAATATAGGGTGTGTCTTTGACAGACTGCACAAATTGGCGTTTTTTGGACAGCCTTCGTCAGAATTTGACAAGAGAATACAGATGTGTTATAAAGATTTTGGGAAGAACAAAACCATAATTCATTTTCCCAAAGGAGTTTGATATCATGAAACAGAAACAGATCATGCTGCCTTCTCTGGAAGACGCCAAGGCATTTGTCACAGCTGCGATGAAGTGCGATTTTGATGTGGATGTTTTCTATAACCGGATCACCATCGATGCCAAGTCCATTCTGGGCGTGCTGAGCCTGGATCTGACGAAGGTTCTGACTGTTCGGTACAATGGTGAGAATGAGGAGTTCGAGGCCTTCCTGGAGAAGCAGGCGGTTAAGAAAGTGGCATAGAAGATATAGAATGCAGAAGCAAGAGGGAATTGTCTGATGAGAGTCCGGCAGTTCCCTCTCTTTGCGTGGAGGCGGATCGCCGCGGCGGCCGGAAACGCGGCGCATTTGGAAGCGGGACAGCCGGAAACGCGGCGCATTTGAATGCGGGGCAGCCGGGAGAATGTACCGCGGATTTCAATCAGGAAGGGGGACGGACCGATGGAGAGGAAACGGGCGGGCGCGGATTACGGGATCATCCGCATTTCGGTCCGCGACCTGGTGGAATTCGTCATGCGGGGCGGCGATATCGATAACCGCAGACTGGCCGGCGCGGAGCGGGAAGCCATGCAGGCGGGAAGCCGCATTCACCGCAAGCTCCAGCGTGAAAAAGGCGGCGGCTACCACGCGGAAGTGGTCATGAAGCACACGGTTGACGAGGGGGAGTTTGTGATATCCCTCGAGGGCCGGGCGGACGGCGTGATCATTGAAGACGGCGGCGTCACGATTGATGAGATCAAGGGCGTTTATCTGGATATCGACAGGCTCGCGGAACCGGTGAAGGTACATTTGGCCCAGGCCATGTGCTACGGTTATATGTACTGCGCGGATCACGGCCTTCCTTCAGTCACGGTGCAGGTAACCTATTGTAACCTAGAGACTGAAAATGTTCGTATTTTTACACAGGATTATACCTTTGAAGAGCTTGAAGTGTGGTTCGACGGCCTGATTCATGAGTATGTAAAATGGGCCCGTTTTCTCCATGAACATGCCGTAAGCCGCGACGCGTCGCTTAGGGAGCTGGAATTCCCCTATGCCTACCGGGAAGGGCAGAAGGAGCTGGCCATATCGGTTTACAAGGCGATAGCCAGGGAGCGGAATCTGTTCATCCAGGCGCCCACCGGCGTCGGGAAGACCTTGTCGGTGCTCTATCCGGGGCTGAAAGCCATGGGGGAGGGCCTGGCAGAGAAGATTTTCTACCTGACGGCCCGGACGATCACCAGAAGCGTGGCGGAGGAGACATTTGCCATCCTGAAAGACCGGGGAATGCATTTGAAATCGGTGACGATCACCGCCAAGGAGAAGTTGTGTTTTCTGGAGAAACCGTCCTGCAATCCGGATGACTGCCCTTACGCGAAAGGGCATTTCGACCGCGTCAACGATGCCGTCTGGGATCTGATTCACCGGGAGTTTGGGATTACCAGGGAGCTGATTTTGCGCTATGCGGAAGAGTACCGGGTGTGTCCCTTTGAATTCTGTCTGGACGTCAGCAACTGGGTGGACGCCGTGATCTGCGACTACAATTATGTGTTCGACCCGGATGTGCGGCTGAAACGGTATTTCGCCGAGGGGACGGAGGGAGAGTATCTGTTTCTGGTGGACGAGGCCCACAACCTGGTTTCCAGGGCCCGGGAAATGTACAGCGCCGCCCTGGTAAAGGAGGATGTGCTGCAGGCGAAGAAGCTGCTGGCGGGAAAGAGCGCGAAGCTGACCAGGCTTTTCGACCGGCTCAATAAACTGCTGCTCGCCATGAAGCGGGAGTCGGAAGGGTATGAGGTGCACGAGGAGATCAACGCGCTGGCGGTGCTTGCCAATTCCCTTTACGGTGAGCTGGAAAATTTCATGGACGATAACCGGCAGTTTGAGAACCGGGAGCAGGTGCTGGATTTCTATTTTGAGCTGCGCAGCTTTCTGATGGTGTACGATGGACTGGACGACGCCTACACGATCTATTCGGAGCTTCTTGCGGACGGACGGTTTATGGTAAAGCTGTTCTGCATGAATCCGGCAGGGAATTTAAAGGAGTGCCTGGAGAAGGGGCGCAGCACGGTTTTCTTCTCGGCGACGCTTCTGCCGGTGAATTACTATAAGGAGCTTTTGAGCGGAAATCTGGACGATTACGCGGTCTATGCCGAGTCGCCGTTTCCGCGGGAGAACCGACTTCTTCTGGTGGCGGACGACGTGAGCAGCCGGTATACAAGGAGAAACAGGCGGGAATTTGAGAAGGTGGCCGATTATATCCGGGCGGCGGTTTGCGGAAAGAGGGGAAACTATATGGTGTTCTTTCCTTCCTACGCTTATCTGAATGAAGTGATGGCAGTGTGGGAGGAGAAGGAGGGCGCGGCCCGGGAGGCTTTTGCTGACTGGGCGGAACCGATTACCGTCGTCTGTCAGGACAGCCGCATGAATGAGGCGCAGAAGGAAGAATTCCTGCGCATGTTCGAGGAAGAGCGGGAGGAATCGCTTGCGGCGTTCTGCGTTATGGGCGGCATGTTTTCCGAAGGAATCGATTTGAAAGAGGAACGCTTAATCGGTGCCGTCGTGGTGGGCGCCGGCCTGCCGATGGTCTGTACGGAGCAGGAGCTTCTGAAGGCATATTTTGACAGGCAGGAGAAGAGAGGCTTTGACTATGCTTACCAGTATCCGGGGATGAATAAGGTGCAGCAGGCGGCCGGCCGCGTGATCCGCACGATGGACGACCGGGGCGTGATCCTTCTGCTGGACGACCGGTTCCTGCGGGAGGAATATCAGGCCATTTTTCCGAGGGAATGGCGGCCGTTTACGGTGGTGAACCGCAGAAATGTGGGGAGTGCGATTGAGGCGTTCTGGAGAACGTAAGCGGCGGAGTATCATTGAAACGCAATGGAAAGGCGGGAGATAATATGGCGAAGGAATATGATATTTTCCAGATGTACTTGGAGGAGCTTGACGCGGTCGAAGCCTGCGGCGAGGCGGAGAACGCCGCGCTTGCGCAAGCGGCGGCCGCGGGCAATGAGGCGGCGAGAAGCCGGCTCATCGAGGGAAATCTGAAATACGTGCTGGAGCTGAGCCGCGGTTTCGCAGGGAAAGGCGTGCCGGCCTCCGATCTGGTGCAGGAGGCCAATATGGCGCTTCTGGTGGCGTCGGCGGAATACGTTCCGGACACGGAGACGGAGCGGGAAACGCCTGCGGGAGGTTCCTTCGAACATTTTCTGGAGGAGCGGGTGACGGCGGCCCTGACGGCAGCCGTGGATGCGCATAAGGCCCAGAGCAAGATCAGCAGGAAGGTTCTGGGGCGGGTCAATCTGCTCCAGGATGTCTCCAAACAGATGGCTGAGGAGCTGGGCCGCGAGGCCACGGTGCCGGAGCTGGCGCAGCGGCTTAAGATGACCGAGGACGAAGTGAAGGACATTATGAAGGTGGCGCTGGATGCGCTGAAAGCGATGGGAGAGGACTGAGTTTCTGACATAAAGACAGGGCCCAAAAGAAAATAGTTATCAGAAATCCTGGAAATAAAGGCAGTTTTGCTTGCGCAGTCCGGCAATGTTATAGTATAATATTGACATTATCACAAATATTATGTGATTTCAGCCGGAACAGACACGGATTGACAGTTATTTCAGGGGGATTGCCAATTTGAGACCGTGCGGTCCGGCTGAGGGAACCGTTCACATCCTGCGGAGAAATACGGCCGGAGGAGACATGGGATTGCGCCGCCCGGGGAATGGGCGGGCGCGGGAAGGAGGTCTTATGGAGAGCAGAATCATGAAACTGGAGTCAGCGACGGGGGTGCCGATCCGGATCATGCCGGGGCATTATTCAACGAATCATTCCCACATTAATTTCTATGTGGACACGACGGCCTTAAAGGCGCGTCAGAGCGAGGCGGAGCAGGCGGCGAGGGCGCTGGCGGCCCGTTATGTCTACGACACGGTGGTGGACACAATCGTGTGCATCGAGGGAACGAATGTGATCGGCGCGTTTTTGGCCCAGCAGCTGTCGGCGGCGGGCGTCATGTCCATGAACGCCCATAAGACCATCTACGTGACGGAGCCGGAATATGACAACAACGGCCAGCTGATTTTCCGCGACAACATTCGCCCGATGATCGCCGGCAAGAATATTATCGTCCTTCTGGCGGATGTGACTACCGGCCGCACCACAGCCCGCTGTGTGGAGGCCATCCAGTATTACGGCGGCATTGTCCGCGGTGTCTGCGCCCTGTTCAGCGTCGTACCTCAGATCAAGGAGTTCCCGGTGAACGCGGTGTTCACGGAGAAGGATATCCCGGATTACAAGGCGTATCCGGCCATGGAATGTCCGTACTGCAAGAGGGGAATCCCGCTGGATGCGCTGGTGAACAGTTACGGGTACTCGAAGCTGAGATAGCAGCCGGAGGCGGGGAACGTTTTTCCGCGTTGCGGCGAGAAACCGAGACAGTTATAAGAAAAAATTTTCCCCGCTATGTTATATTATTTGAAAATGCGACAGCAGGAGGCAACAAAATGGATTATAACGCGCTCAGTGAACTGCTTTTTCCGGACGTAACCGATACGCCGGAGGCGCTTGAAGAAAAATATCCGCCGCGCAATCTTCCGGAGGGCGCGGTCGTCAGCCGCATGGGGCCGAGCCCCACGGGTTTTGTCCATCTCGGCAATCTGGTGCAGGGGATGACGTCGGAACGGATGTGCCATCAGTCCGGCGGCGTTCTGTTTTTGCGCGTCGAGGACACGGACAGCAAAAGGGAAGTGCCCGGCGCCATCGAGATGCTGATCGAGGGTCTCTCCCACTATGGGATCAATTTCGATGAGGGCGCGGTTCTCGGCGGCGAAAAGGGGAGTTACGGACCCTATAAGCAGTCGCTGCGCGGACCTATTTACCATGTATACGCGAAAAAGCTGGTGAAGGAGGGCAAGGCCTATCCCTGCTTCTGCACGGAGGAGGAGCTTGCCGCGATGCATTCCGCCCAGGAGGCCGCGAAGGAGAATTTCGGGTATTACGGGAAATACGCCGTCTGGCGCGACCGGCCCATGGAGGACATTCAGGCCGCGCTGGCGGAAGGGAAGCCGTGGGTGCTCCGCTTCCGCTCGGAAGGTTCCATTGAGCATAAGATCAAATTTACGGACGGCATCAAGGGGGCGTTAGAGCTTACCGAGAACGATATCGACCACGTACTTCTGAAATCGGACGGGATACCGACCTATCATTTCGCCCATGTGGTGGACGACCATCTGATGCGGACGACCCATGTGGTGCGCGGCGACGAATGGCT
>CANRHU010000071.1 GCA_947630485.1 uncultured Lachnospiraceae bacterium | reverse complement strand
GAGGAAATGAACAAGCTGTTCAAGAACCTGTTCCTGCTCTCCGTCGCCAACGTCGGCGTCAACGTGCTGATGTCCGCACTCGGAATATTCAGCCTGGGCGGCCTCTTCTATTAAAGCCGCGCACTTCAACAGACATTTTCCGACAACTGCATACCTACCTATACTCTACCAAACGCGGCCCCTGACAGGATCACTCCTGTCAGGGGCCGCGGCTTAAAACCGAAAATAAATAAACGGATTGTATCCGCCCGCCATCATCTCGCAGACCGACAGAAAGAAGGTCACAAGTACGACGGCGTCGGCCGCTATGCCAAGTCTCTTTCTTTCCAGCCACCCGTGCAGTCTGGCAAAAAGCGGCGTACAGTACAGAAGCGATACAACGAACAGCGTGATAAATTTTCTGTCAAGCGCAAGCTCCGCCAGTTCCCTGCTGCGAACCGTCCCCAGCAGGGAGAAGGAAAACATATCCCGCAAATAACCGGCAGCCAGCGTCAGATTCTCCGCCCGGAATAAAACCCAGCCGATTTCCACCACCAGAAGCACATACAGACGGCGGATACAGACAGGCAGCCTTTCCAGGACCTTCTTAAGTCCCAGCCTCTCCGCGATCAGAAATACCGCGAAATAAATTCCCCACAAAAGAAACGACCAGCTGGCCCCGTGCCAGAGTCCGGTCAGCGCAAAGACGACGAACAGATTCACACAGGTCCGCGCCAGCCCTTTCCGGCTGCCCCCAAGCGGTATATACAGATAGTCGCGGAACCAGGACGACAGCGTGATATGCCATCTGCGCCAGAATTCCTGAATGCTTTTTGAGAGATACGGGTCGTTAAAATTCTCCGGAAAATGGAATCCGAAAACGCGCCCCAACCCAATCGCCATATCGGAATATGCCCAGAAATCCAGATAGAGCTGAAGACTGTAGCAGAATATCCCCAGCCATGCGTAGGGCATCCCTCTCCCGCTTTCCAGCCCGAACGCCAAATCCGCCGCCTGGCCCATGCTGTTGGCCAGAAGAACCTTTTTCGAAAACCCCACCATATACCGGAAGGCGCCTTCGTAGAGATCGGAAAGGTCCGTTCCGCGGCTCTCGATCTCTCGCCGGACGTCGCTGTAGCGCACAATCGGCCCGGCGATCAGCTGCGGAAACAGCATCACATAGAGCGCCAGGTCGCGGCATTTTCTCTGACAGGGGACATTTTTCCGATACAAATCGATCTGATACGACAGAATCTGGAAGGTATAGAAAGAAATCCCGATCGGAAGTACGATCCGCGGAAACGGCGAGCTCACCTCTCGCCCGGACAGCGCCCCGGCAATCCACGCCCCTGTATCACCGATCAGATTCAGGTATTTAAATACGAACAGAATTCCCAAGTTAAACGCAAGTCCCAGCAGAAACCAAAGACGCCGCCCGCCGCCCGCCGCACCGTCAACCAGCAGTCCGACCAGCCAGTTTACAACCACGGAGCCTGCTAAAAGGCAAAGGCATCCGATTCCCCCATAGGCATAGAAAACCGCTGAGCAGAACAAAAGCGCCGCATTTTTCACCCACATTCTGCCTGTCCGCGACGCCGCCGCATAGCACAGCAGCGTGAACGGAAGAAAAAGAAACTGAAAAACCGGGGAAGAGAATACCATAACGTCCTCCTCTATGGAGCGAATCCCGCCGCCTGCGGATTCTCCAGCAAATAATCGATAAAGCCAAAGCTCATGCTCGGAATCGACGGCTCATTGACCTCCAGCACGACGATATCCATCCCATCCATCAACGCCGCCAGATCCATCTCCCCATAATCGTGAAACTCCTCTGACTGGCTGAGCCTATCCGTAAACAGCTGCGCGTTTTCCATATAAACGTCCCTGCCAAAATACCGGTACGTGATCAGCGGAATGATGGACTGGCCCATGAAGCTTCCTCCGCGGAAAAACACATTCGGCGCATCGGTCCCGGGATCTGTCACCTCAATCACCGAACGGTAATACGTTTCCTTCGGATCGCTGAGCAGATTGAACACCGCGCTCACATCCGCATCCGGGTAAACAGGTTCTTCGCAGGGCTCCGCGCTGACTTTGATCTCAGGGAGATTGAAGCCGCTTTTCTCCTCCAGATAATCGCCGAACGCCGCTCCCACACAGTTGCCCACGTAGACGCTCCAGTGGTAATTCGTATGATAAAAGAGCGGCACGCGGGGGTCAAAGGTATGCGTATCCATATACTCGACGGCATCAAAATACGCAAGACCGCTCTCCGACAGCGCCGCCATCAGCCGCTCATAATTGCCCGGCCCCTGCTCCGGCGCCATAACGCGCGAGACCCACGGAAGGTCGTCCATATAATAGCGCACCTTGCACGGTGTAATAAACAGATACATCTGCATTCCATGATCCGCCAGGAGCGCTTCCAGACGTTCAAGCCGATCGACAAGTTCCTCCGCCTCCGCTTCCGTCACAGGCTTTCTGTACTGCAGATAGGAGTCGATGTTGCCGCTCGAAAAAATATTCTGATGGCGGCTCATCCGATAGTTCTGGTTCGGGGCCGACTCAAACAGCGAAAACGAAAGCTGATTGCGGAGCCTCACCATAAGCGGCCGGCCCGGCATATTCTGTTCTATGTATTCGCTGAAAACGGACTGAAACTCTCCGCTCAGAAGCGACGACGCCGTCACCGGCGGCAGCTCCGCCATAACCGTCACGCCGGACAGCGCCATGGCGGAATCCGTCCACCGCAAAAGCATGGGCGCCAGCAAAAGGACGGCCGAGCAGACAACAAAGAAAAGGTATCTGGCCCTGGTCTTCATGAACTCCAAACTCCTTCTGTATTTGCCGCGCGGCGGCCGCTTCCGCAAACCGCCGCACAGTTACTAATCATAACAGACATTTCCGAAAATGTAAAGAGCGTCACCGGCGCGTCTTTTGCATACTGACATAAAACGGCGCAGCCGACAATTCTGTCAGCTGCGCCGCGACCTTCTGCTTATTTGAGGGCGGGTACCCCAAACTCCGCTTCGCTCCGTTTGGGTAGCTCACGGGTACCCCGAACTCCGCTTCGCTCCGTTTGGGTAACTCACGGGAAACCCGAACTCCGCTTCGCTCCGTTTGGGTATCGGAAGTTTCGCCTTCGGCGAAACTTCCTCAGTTGTTGATCAGTTTCTCGTTCTCGTTGTTCCAGCTGTAGAGCTTGCGGATCTCCTCGCCGATCTTCTCGGACGGATGCTCCGCCGCTTTCTTGCGCATAGCCTGGAAATGTACCTGGCGGCCGGCCGGGGACATGTCAAGCAGGAACTCCTTGGCGAAGGTGCCGTCCTGGATATCGGACAGGATCTTCTTCATGGTCTTCTTGGTCTCCTCGGTGATCAGCTTCGGTCCGGAGACATAGTCGCCGTACTCAGCCGTGTTGGAGATGGAGTAGCGCATGCCTGCGAAGCCGGACTGATAGATCAAATCCACGATCAGCTTCATCTCATGGATGCACTCAAAATACGCGTTTCTCGGGTCGTAACCGGCCTCAACCAGGGTCTCGAAACCGGCCTGCATCAGGGCGCACACGCCGCCGCACAGAACAACCTGCTCGCCGAACAGATCGGTCTCGGTCTCGGTGCGGAAGGTGGTCTCCAAAACGCCGGCTCTCGCGCCGCCGATGGCCAGCGCATATGCCAGCGCGCGGTCAAGCGCCTTGCCGGTGGCATCCTGCTCTACAGCTACCAGACAGGGCACACCCTTGCCTGCCTGATACTCGGAACGTACCGTATGGCCCGGGCCCTTGGGAGCGATCATGGTCACGTCCACATCCTTCGGCGGCTTGATGCAGCCGAAATGGATATTGAAGCCATGGGCAAACATCAGCATGTTGCCGGGCTCCAGATTGGGCTCGATATCCTTCTTATACATATCAGCCTGCAGTTCATCGTTGATCAGAATCATGATGATATCGGCTTTCTTCGCCGCCTCAGCAGCCGTATAAACCTTGAATCCCTGCGCCTCAGCCTTGGCCCAGGACTTGCTGCCCTCGTACAGGCCGACGATCACGTTGCAGCCGGATTCACGGGCGTTCAGCGCATGGGCATGACCCTGGCTGCCGTAGCCGATGATGGCGATGGTCTGGCCGTCCAGCATGGATAAATTGCAGTCTTCCTGATAATAAATCTTTGCCATTTCCTTATTCCTCCTTAAAAATCTTTGGATTCTCATAAATATTGTTAAAGTTTCCGTCAGGCCCCCACACTCATGCAGGAAAATGAAGGCTATGCAAAAACCTTAGCGTTCCTATCGCGGCGGCCCCGCGCCGCCTGAGATGTCTCCGTAGCGGATACGGCACAGCTTCCGCCTGGGATCTCCCTCTGCGGCAGATATCTCTCAGCTTCCGCCCGAGGCCTCCCTCTGCGGCAGATACACCGCACAGCTTCCGCTTAAAAATTCTCCTACGGCAGATAGCGCACGTCCTCCGCGCCGCGGGATAGTCCGGTAAGGCCGGTTCGGGCCAGCTCCAGGATCTCGTAATCGCCCAGCAGGTTGATCAGCGCGTCCAGCTTCGACTGGTCGCCGGTCAGCATGACGGTCAGGGACTCCTTGCCCACATCCACGATGGTAGCGCGGAAAATATCCGAGATGGCGCTGATGGCCTGGCGCTCCGACGCATTGGCGCGGACCTTTACCATGATCAGCTCCCGATAGACGGAATGTCCCGGTTTAAGCTCCTTGATATCGCGCACGTCCTCCAGCTTCCGAAGCTGCTTTTCGATCTGCTCCAGGATCTCCTGATCCCCTGTGGAAACCACGGTCATACGGGAATAGCGCGGGTCGGCGGTCTCTCCGACTGTCAGGCTCTCAATATTATAACCACGGCGACTGAAAAGGCCTGCTACGCGGCTCAGCACGCCGGAAGTATTGTCAACAAGCAGCGATAGCACAATTCTGTCCATAGAACTTCCTACTTTCTGCGAATATAATTAACCGGCTCACGATTACCCATTATCTTACCAACCGCGGCGGCATTTGTCAACTGAATAAACGGAATGCAAAATATAAACGCTGGTTATACTATCCTAATCTGCAGGGGCGGCAAACAGCCGGTCGAGAACTGCAGAAGCCGCAAATTGCAAAACGCAAACGGCAGCACCCGCGTAAAGCTCAGCGGCCTTTCGCGGAAATGTATCCCTGCGCCGTCAGAAGCTCCGCGCACAGCACGCCTCCGCCCGCCGCTCCGCGCACCGTGTTGTGCGACAGTCCGACAAATTTATAATCATAGACCGTATCCTCGCGGAGCCGTCCCACGGAGATTCCCATTCCGTTCTCATAATCCACGTCAAGCGTCACCTGCGGACGGTTCTCCTCCTCCATATACCGCATGAACTGCTTCGGAGCGCTGGGCAGTCCCAGCTTCTGCGGAATACCGGAAAATGAATTGATCTTCTCGATCAGCTGCTCCTTCGCAGGCTTCCCGCGGAACTTGACGAATACGGCCGCCGTGTGGCCGTTCAGCACCGGCACCCGCAGGCACTGGCAGGTAATCACCGGCTCCGAAGCCTTCACGATCACGCCGTTCTCAATACGGCCCCAGATCCGCAGCGGCTCCTGCTCGCTCTTTTCCTCCTCGCCGGAGATGAACGGAATCACATTGCCCACCATTTCCGGCCAGTCCTGAAAGGTCTTCCCGGCCCCGGAAATCGCCTGATAGGTCGTAACCGCCACCTCGTACGGCTCGAATTCCTTCCACGCGGTCAGAACCGGCGCGTAGCTCTGGATCGAACAGTTGGGCTTTACGGCTATGAAGCCCCGCTTCGTGCCCAGTCTTTTCCTCTGATACTCGATCACGGCCGCGTGCTCCGGGTTGATCTCCGGAATCATCATCGGCACGTCCGGCGTCCAGCGATGGGCGCTGTTGTTGGAGACCACCGGCGTCTCTGTCTTCGCATACGCCTCCTCGATAGCCCGAATCTCGTCCTTGCTCATATCCACAGCGCTGAAGACGAAATCCACCTCAGCCGCCACGCTCTCCACTTCGTTCACATTCCGAACCACCATATGACGAACCGTCTCCGGCATCGGCGTGTCCATCTTCCAGCGGCCGCCTACCGCCTCCTCATAGGTCTTCCCTGCGGAACGGGGACTCGCGGCTACGCTGACCACCTCAAACCACGGATGATTCTCCAAAAGGGCGATAAAACGCTGTCCTACCATTCCTGTGGCGCCCAATACGCCAGCCTTCAACTTCTTTTCCATCACTTGATTATCTCCTTGTTTTCCGTATCCATACGCGCGCCGGCCTTCGCCGCCACGCTCAAATGTCTCACCTATCCTACACAAATCCTTCCGAAAAGTCAATAGGAATTCGTAACAAAAATACATTTGTCCGCACTCCGCGGACACTCATTCAGAAATCTGCCTCTGAATACAAACGGAGCGTCACTGGCGCGTTTTTTGCATACTGACGTAAAACAAATAGACTTTTTTTATTGCGTGTGCTATACTCTCAGGGAAAATCTTTTCAGAATGGAGACCAAACAATGAATAAAAACGACTTCGCACCGCTTCCGCCCATGGGCTGGAACAGCTATGACTACTACGACACGACCGTGGACGAAGCCCGCGTCCGCGCCAACGCCGATTACATGGCCGCGCATCTTAAGGATTACGGCTGGGAATACGTGGTGGTCGATATCCAGTGGTACGCCCACGGCGCCGGCTCCATGCGGAACAGATACCAGTATATCCCCTTTTCCTGCCTGGAAATGGATGAATATTCACGGCTCCTGCCCGATCCCAAGCGTTTCCCGTCCTCCTCAAACGGGGCGGGCTTCCGTCCGCTGGCCGACTATGTCCATGGACTTGGACTGAAATTCGGCATCCACATCATGCGCGGGATTCCGCGGCAGGCGGCCCACGCCCATACGCCGGTCAAAACCCGCGGTTTTTCGCCGTCTGCCGGAAACACTTCCGTTTCTGCCTCCGGCGCTGCCGTCACCGCCGCCGACATCGCCGATCCGTCCTCGATCTGCGGCTGGAACCCGGATATGTACGGCGTGAGAAACTGCGCGGAGGGACAGGCGTATTACGACTCCCTTCTGGAGCTTTACGCCTCCTGGGGCGTGGATTATATCAAGTGCGACGATATCTGCAACACCAACATTTACCCGCACAATCCCTACTCCGCCAGACATGAGATCGAGATGCTCTCCCGCGCAATCCAGCGGTGCGGACGTCCCATCGTCCTCTCCCTGTCGCCGGGACCGGCTCTGATCGAACAGGCGAATCATTATAAAACCCACGCAAACATGTGGCGGATCACCGACGATTTGTGGGACAAATGGAGCGACGTTCTGCAGATGTTTGCTCGCTGCGAGCTGTGGCAGGATCATGTGGAACGCGGCTGCTATCCCGACTGCGATATGCTGCCCTTAGGGCGCATCGGAGGCGGCTTCGGAGAAGGCCAGGAGCGCTCCACCAACCTGACCCGCGAGGAACAGCGGACGCTGATGACGCTCTGGTGCGTCTTCGGTTCCCCGCTGATGCTCGGCGCGGAAATGACCAAACTGGACGATTGGACCCTGTCCCTTCTCACCAACCGGGATATTCTGGCCATGCGCACGCCGGACTGCCGCCCGCGTCAGCTCTTCCGCACCGCCGAGGAGGCCGCATGGACCGCCTGCAATGAAAAGACCGGCGAAATCTACGTGGCAATTTTTAACTTAAGCGATAAAGAGCGGACGGTTTCCGCCAGTGATCCGGCCCTGTATGAAGCCGCGGGCGCCGCGATCCCCTGCGCTTTGGGACGCGGTGCGGACGAAACTTTGGTCTTTACGGAACTCTGGACCGGCCGCGGCTACCCGGCGCCAAACGCCGCGCTGCCGCCCCATGGCTGCTGCGCTTTCCGCGTCGGCCGCTAAAAAAGTCACATAATCCGAAGATTTTGATTCAACAAGCAGGGGAGCCTCTCCGATGCGCCTTGGACGCGTCAGAGGGCTCCCCTGCAGATATATTCCGGTGCGGACAACCGCCTCCCAGATTATGTTCTTCTTAGCGCTTCTCCGCCTCTTTCACCGGCTCGTCCTTCTCCTTTGAGAGCAGCACATTGGCCAGAATGCCCAGAATCAGCGAGCAGGCTACCGTGCGGATCTCCACCGGCCCGAAGCTGACGGACAAACCGCCGACGCCGGTGATGAAAATGATCGAGGCCACGAACAGATTGCGATTCTTGTTCAGATCCACGCTCTGCAGCATCTTAAATCCGCTCATGGCGATGAAGCCGTAAAGCGTCACGCAGACACCGCCCATGACACAGTTGGGAATGGTCTGCAGGAAAGCCATCAGCGGTCCGATGAAGCTGACCAGGATGCAGAGGCAGGCCGCGCCCCAGATGGAAACGACCGACGCGTTGCGGGTGATGGCGACGCAGCCGATGGATTCGCCGTAGGTTGTGTTCGGGCAGCCGCCGAAGAACGCGCCCGCCATGGAGCCCACGCCGTCGCCCAGAAGGGTCCGTGTCAGTCCCGGTTCCTTCAAAAGATCCGTACCGATGATATTGGAAAGGTTCTTATGGTCGGCCAGATGCTCCGCGAAGACCACGAAGGCCACCGGCACATAGGCCGAAAACAGCGTGATCAGATAGGAGCCGGAGATATCCTTAAGTGCGGAACCCTTTAAGAATGTGAAATCCGGCACCGCGAAGAGCTTCACGCCCTGAAACGCCGAATAGTCGATCACCGTGAAAGCCGAATTCCCGGTCGCTTTCCCGATCAGCGCAAATACCGACGCGCAGGCGTAGCCCGCCAGGATTCCCAGGATAAACGGAATCAGCTTCGCCATCTTCTTTCCGTAGGTGGAACAGAGGATGGTCACGGCCAGGGTCACAAGTCCGCAGATCAGCGCCACATAGACGCTTCCGCCCTCCACGCTGGATCTGGTCAGATCCCCCACGGCGTTGCCGGCCAGGGAAAGTCCGATGATGGCCACCGTAGGACCGATAATGACCGGCGGCATCAGCCTGTCGATCCATTTGACGCCCGCCGCCTTTACAACAAACGCCAGAACCACGTAGACAAGTCCCGCCATCACCGCGCCGATGATAAGTCCCCAGTAACCGGCTGCCATGGAGGCCGCGCCCGTGAACGCGCTGATCATGGAACCGATGAACGCGAAGGAGCTGCCAAGAAATACCGGGCTCTTGCTGCGCGTAAACAGCAGATACACAAACGTACCTACGCCCGCGCCGAAAATGGCCGCCGCGGAAGAAAGCTGCGTCCCGCTGCCAAAGATCGCCGCGATGTCCTCAGAGCTGTTAATCACTGCGGGAACCGCGATGGTCGCGGCCATGATGGCCAGCAGCTGCTGGATGGCGAAGAGGAGCACCTCTCCCGGCTTCGGTTTGTCATGAATGTCGTAGATCAGATTCATCTTTCATTCCCCCTTTTCGTTCCCGGACGACTGTCTGATGACAGTTCTGCGGGTATTCTCAATGAGAGAATATACCATCTGGAGGAAACAATGTCAAGAAAGAGTCAATAATTCCATGAATATCCGGAATTTTGAATCAAATCCTACAGGAGCGCGTCGTCCTTAAGCACCTCCGCCAGACTGATCTGCCTCACGCCCCGCCAGCCAAGATAATACGCCAGCGCCACCGGCAGAAGAATCGCAAGCAGAAAAATACCAACCGGCACAATGGGCGCTTCCGCCAGAAATTCCCGGGGCTCCATATAGCTCGCCCGCAGCATAAGCGCCACCGCCGCGGCCACGGCCGGCAGCGCGGTCAGAACGGGCCGCCCCGCGATCGCAAGCGCCTCGATGACAAAGATTTTCCGGATATTCCGCGGCGTCAGACCCACCGACATATAGCGGGCAAATTCCCTCCTGCGCTGACGCACGAAGCCCAGGGCATTGGAAAATACGCTGCCGATCCCGATGAGGGCCAAAAGCGCGCAGAATCCCCCGAAGAAGACCTTCATTCCCGCGATCTGGCGGTCGTTGACCTGCTTTTCCTGGATGCGGTTTTCACTCAGAATCTGATAGCGCGGGCTTAGAATCCTTTCGATCTCGTCCTGAATCCGGACAAGTTCCTCCCCGAAGGCGGCTTCATCCGTCTCCCGCGGATCTTTTTCACAGAGCACCCGGATGTCAAGGTCGGCCTCCGCCCCGCCAATCTGTCCTTTGATCTCCTTCCACAGGGAGGCCGGCAGAAAATGTACCAGCTCGTAATAATCAATCGTCGCATATTCCTCCCGAAGAACCGGCGTCTGATCCGTATAGGCGATGACCGGAATCTCCGCCGACGACGCCTCGTTTCCGCTCTGCCGCAGAACGGTTTCCCCGCTCTCTCCGTTCAGATAAGGAAAGAACTGCGGATGCCTGAAATCCGGATTCGCGACGTCGCGGATCCGATTGAGGATCACGGCGCCGTCCAGGCGCGGCGCCACGCCGATCTGCCTTAGATAATCCTCAAAGCTGACGTCATCCAGAATCACAAGCGGCGCGCTGACAAGCCCGCCTTCCAATCCGTCAAACGACCGTGCCTCGCTGCTAAGCTCCTCCTCCGCAATGATCCGCTTCGCCGCGGCCCTCTGATACGCCGCCGCGCTTTTTACGCCCGGCAGTCTCCGGATCTGCTCCATCTCCGAAATTAGGTCCGCCTGCCCGGTCTCCGCGGCCGCGCCGATCCGCCCCGGTTCTTCAAACGTGTCGATCTGCACATTCTTTACCGTCGTCATGATGTCCCACACATCCTGATTCCTCTCAAAATACGTTTCCCGCACGCTGATCGCGGACAGCGTAAAGAAACACTGCATCATCGCAAACGCCAGAAAAGAGACAATCAGCGACAGGGACGCGGTCCGCAGGGCCTTTCGCTGAGCTTTCAGGGCGTTTCCGGCGATCTCGCCCTCCACGCCGAACAGGAAAGCCAGCACGCGGGAGCTCTTTCTGCGCCGAAGCTGCGGTTCACCTGCGCTGCGTATCGCCTCAAGCGGCGTTAACCGGCTTAAACGTCTGGCCGGCATCCACGCGGAAAGCCAGATCGTGAGCACTGTAACAAGCAGTGAGAAAAGCAGCATAAGCGGATGATACCCAAAGACCGCTTCGTGTCTTCCGGGGATATCGCTTCCGAGGAACACATTCGTCAGCTTTATCATTCCCATGCTTCCGGCGATTCCAAGCAGATTTCCCCCAATCACCGGCCCCGCGCAGAGAGCGGCCGCTTCCTCAAGAAGGCAGACCCGGATCTGCCGCGGTGTCGCGCCGATACTTGAGAAAATACCGAACTGATGGATCCGCGCGTTCATCGTCACCGCAAAGGAATTGTGAATAATCATGATCAGGGAAAAAGATGAAAGCGCCGTGATCAGCAGAAACAGCGGGAGAAGCAGCCTGGGAGCCGGATCAGGTACAGCGAGCAGCCCGTGATGGTAAGTGATCTTCTCCCGGGGAATTCCCAGCATCTCCGCAATCTTCGGCGTATTCGGAAGGACGGCGCGCAGATCGTCAAAATAGAGATCGACTGCGGTCTCCCCGGCAGCGGATTCCGTCTCATTTACAGCCGCCCTGCCGACATGCGCAAAATTTTCGGCCGTCCGAAGCATTTCTTCGTCGATCGCGCCTGCAATGCGGCTGTGCCAGTCTCCTTCCTCCATCTCAATCCGCTCCACCTCATACTTCCACAGATTGTAGGACAGGCCGCACAAAAGCGACAAAAGCAGCGCGGAAATGAACGCGGCCGCCATGACGGAAAGAGCGGAAGCGCGGTTATTTTTCAGATAGCCCGATACATAATCTCTCCACATAAGGCTACCTCCCCGTATCGCCGCACCCGGCATACGCTTCCGGGCCGGCCGCCGCGCCGCTTCGCCTCATATCTTTCAGAATCCGCCCGTCCCCGATCGTGATAATCCGGTCTGCCATAAGCGCGACGTTCTCATCATGCGTGATCAGCAGAATCGTCTGGTTCAGATTGCGGTTGGAAAGCTTCAGCATGTCGATGATCTCTTTGGAATTTTTCTGATCCAGATTTCCGGTCGGCTCGTCCGCCAGAAGAATCGCCGGGCGGTAGATCAGGGAGCGGGCGATAGCCACCCTCTGCTGCTGCCCGCCTGACAGCTGCCCCGGCAGCGCCTCAAGCCGCTCGGCAATTCCAAGGGTTGTGACGATCTTATCAAACAGCTCCTGGTTCGGCTTCTTCTTATCCAGCGCCAGCGGCAGGAGAATGTTCTTCCGCGCGGTAAGCGTAGGGATCAGGTTATAGAACTGATACACCAGTCCCACCTTTCTGCGCCGGAAAACAGCCGCCTGAGTCCTGTCAAGCTTCAAAAGATCCGTCCCGTCGATTATGACTTTTCCGGAGGTCGGTTTGTCTACGCTTCCCAGGATGTGCAGAAGCGTCGATTTGCCGGAGCCGGACGCGCCCATGACCGCAACGAACTCTCCCTTATTTACCGTCAGATCGATCCCGTCAAGAGCCACGACCTGCCCGGCGCCGGAACCATACACCTTCCGCACGCCCTCACATTTCAGAATCTCCATATCTTTCTCCTTTCATCGTTTTCCGATTTCAAGAATATGGTAGCAGGTGAAAGTGACAGTTCGGTGACATTCAAAACATTCGGAAAAACGTTTATCCGATTGGCGGCAGACCCCGCTCGGTCCGTGAAATCACGCTGTATAGAACCGGATCTCAAACTCCGCGCCCCCGGCCGGCCGGTTCGCGGCGCGGATTGTGCCGTTCTGCATCTCAATGATTTCCTTCGCGAGAAAAAGTCCGATTCCAATGCCGTCCGGCGATGCGTCCTCGCCGCGGTAGAACCGCTCGAACAGATGCGGAATATCCTTCGCGGCGAACCCCTTCCCCTCGTCCCAGACGCGGATCAGCGTATAAATCGGGTTCCGGGAATAATCACAGTGAATCCTGCTGCCCGCGGGCGAATGCTCCGCGCAGTTTTTCAGAAGATTCATAACAGCCTCCATCGTCCATTCCATATCCGCCGTGATTCTGCTCTCGCCCGCTTCCGGAATATCAACGAAAATATGCCGTTCCCGCAGAAGCTCATCCAGATTGTCTGAGGCCATTGTCAGAAGCGTAAAAACGTCAATTTCCTTTTTCTTTAACGGAAGGAGCCCCGCCTCCGCCCGCGACAAAAGAAGGAGCGCCTCCTCCAGACGGGTCAGCCGCGAAAGCTGCCTCTCAAGCTTCTCAAGCTCGCCTGCCGGCGCGCAGCCTTCTCCGGCCGCCAAAGCGGCAAAATCCTGCGCAGACTGACCGTCCCGGCCACCCGGCTGAATATCCGCCCCCGGATTTTTCTCTTCCCGCTGTTTTTTCATCATCTGAAGCGACAGCGACATGGCGGTAAGCGGCGTTTTCAGCTGATGGGCGATATTGTACAGATTTTCGGAGAAATGCCGTTTGGCCTCCAGCGCCTCCTCGCGCGTCTGACAGAGGGAGGTGACGGTTTTGTAGATTTCATCCTGAAGCCGTGAAAATTCATCCTCCTGATTCGCAAGCAATGCGCCCGAACTGCCCAGATTGACATCCTCCAGATAGCCGGCCAGCGCCCGTATCCGCGCCTCCTGCCGTCTTTTCCTGTCCATGACTGCCCAAACAAAAAGCGCCGCGCCGGCGCACAGCCCAAGCACAGCCGCCCAGGCAATCACGTCCCGCACAGGCTGGGCGAAATCCACGGGCCGGTATCCATACCGCGCAAGAATGTCCGCGTGATATGCGTCTGTCCGCGCGGCAGCATCCACGGCAGCATCCACGCGGTCAGGGCCATCCTGCGCGGCGTCTTCCGAACCGCTGTATTCCCTAACCGCCGCCAGCACCGCCGCTTCCGCCTCCGGCTGAAGCTTCGCGATATTCTCACAGATAACCGACAGCGTCCGAAACTGCGCGCGGCTTAAGCGGTCCGCCGTTACAACCGCGGACAGGGACGCCGCGGCCAGCCCTGTTGCCAGCAGAATCCCCAGCAGGGCCAGGGAACCTGCGCCATTCCGGAGAAAAGACTGCCTTCGGCCTTCCCCTTTTCGCTTTGCGGAATCGGCGGCCGGCCGCCGTTTTACATTCTCTCTGTGACCAAACGTAATCATATCGTTATCCTCCATGCGGCAGCCATCGCGCCTGCCGGCGTCGCTTCGTATCCTCCGTCGCGGCAGCAATTACGCCTGCCGGCGTCATACGGTATCTTCCATCCGGTAGCCGACGCTTCGCACCGTCTTGATACACTCCGGCTGACGCAGCTTTTCACGGAGCCGCTTCATCGTGACCGACAAGGTATTGTCGTTCACAAAATTCCCGCTGTCGTCCCAGAGATTCTGAAGAAGCAGCTCCCGCGTAACCGTCCGCCCCTTATTCCGCATCAGAAGCAGGAGCAGCTCGTATTCCAGCGGACTCAGCGCAATCTCCTCTGCCGGCGCCTCCTCCCCCAGAAGCGAAACCGTCCGACGCCCGCAGTCGATCCGGATTCGGCCGCAGGACGGATATTCCTTCGTCATATCCCCGCTGCGCCTGAGAAGCGCCCGGATGCGGGAATCAAGCACCTCCAGATCAAACGGCTTCACCACATAATCATCCGCGCCGTTCTGAAATCCCGTCACCACGTCGCCCGCATCTCCCCGGACGGTCAAAAAGATAACCGGCAGCTCCGCCCATTTTGCGCGAACCCATTGACAGAGAGCGGCGCCCCGCCCATCCGGCATATTCCAGTCCACCAAAAGAAGGGCCGGCATTCTTCCGACCAGCGCGCGTTTCGCGTCCGCAATCGTCGGAAGAACCGTCACCCGATATGCCTTCTTCTCCAAATAACACTTTACGGAAGCGGCAATTTCCCCATCGTCTTCCACATAGTAAATATCCGGCTTCCGTTCAGATGCAAAGGAATTCCGCGCACTCAATCGGATCCGCCCCCATTTCCTGCCGCCAGCTCCGCGAGCGTCCGGTAGAAATCCGGGTAGTCCTTCGCAAGCCGTACAGGCATCCCGCTGCGGTCCAGAAAGCAGTGCTCTGAATGCGCCTCGCAGACCTCCTGCCCCTCCGCGTTCGTCATCCGGTAATCCAGCTTCAGCTTGACGCCCTTAAACTCCGCCACCATAACCTGAATATCGATCACATCCGCAAACGTGGACGGGCGTCTGTAACGGCAGCTTACGGACACCACCGGCGAGACGATGCCCATCTCCTCAAGCTTCGCGTAGTTCCATCCGATCTGATCCAGGAAATGAATCCGCGCTTCCTCCATCCACCTTACATAGTTGGAATGATGGGTGATACCCATCCGGTCGGTTTCATAATACTGTACGATATGACGATACATTACATCTTCTCCTTTGCTTTCGATCTGTCTTTATCCCTGAGCCAGTCCCATTTCACCTGTCTCCATTATGGCGCGGACCGATATCCTTGTAAAGTGCTTTTTCAAAAGTCGTCTTCTGTGCTATAATTAATTCTTTAGGAAAGTATCAGATTCAGGGCAGACAAAAAGAGCAGCCTGTATAGAAACTGAAGCTGCCCTGAATGT
>CANRHU010000070.1 GCA_947630485.1 uncultured Lachnospiraceae bacterium | reverse complement strand
GCTCCCTGGCATCACCGCTCCCAAAAATATTCCCCGGCTGGTCAGATGTTACGGTCAAATGAATCGGTTCCTGATACGCCGCTGCCTCCTGCATCTCTCCGCGCCCCCTCGTCTTACAACCTGCAAAGTCAAATTTTGTAACAATCTATTTTATATATAACACATATTGTCAGAAAAATAAATACTTTTGCTTTGTTGTCGCATTAATTGAGAAAACGGCAAGGACGGCCCGAGAATAATTCAGAAACAGACAAAAAAGAACACCTTCATTCTCCGATAGAGCTTGACAAAGCTCTCTGTTGTCCGATAAAATAAATAAGAACTGCATTTTATGACTCAATCAGGAGCCGCAGGGGACAGAAGGGGGATTCTCATGATCAAAAATGAACGGCTTGACCAGATCATCTCAATTCTTCAAAAAGAAAAATACAGCAGTATCACACATCTGGCCGAAACGCTGTATGTCGCGCCGGTGACGATCCGCCGCGACCTGCGCAAGCTGGAACAGGACGGGGTTGTCAGCACCTGTTACGGCGGTGTTTCCATCGTCTCTCACTCCAACCGCGATGTGCCTCTGGATATCCGCGAAAATTTCAACGGAGATATTAAAGCGAATCTGGCGAAAGAGGCAGCAAAGCTGATTACGCAGGGCAGCACTATTTTTCTCGATGCCTCCTCCACCGCCTCGCACATCGCCAACTACCTGACCCCGGAACAGAATGTCACCGTCATCACCAACGGAATCCGGGCGCTGGCCACACTCTCCCAACGGCATATCAGGGCCTACGGCACGGGCGGAAGACTGGTCAACAACTCCCTGGCTTTCAGCGGCGCAATCGCCCTGCGGACGATCTCCGATATGCACGCGGATTTCATGTTCTTCTCTTCGCAGGGACTGACCTCTGACGGTATCATCACCGATTTTTCAGAATCGGAAACGGAACTGCGCCAGGCCATGTTAAGACATGCCTCCAAAAAATATTTTCTGTGCGACAACTCAAAAATTGGGAAAGTCTTCCTGTTTCAGGTCTGCACCGTCGCTGACCTGGACGACGTCTTCTGCGATCAGCCGCTTCCCTTTATCAAACAGGCGGCGGAAGTTTAGGATAGTATTCTGCTCACAAAGAAACAATACAAAAAACGCGTCACTGGCGCGTTTTTTGCATACTGACATAATGCGGAAAGCGTGCCACTGGCACCCTTTCTGCATGGAAATATGACATGGCCGCTCAGGACGCGGCCTTACTTACTTTGACATAAGATACTCATGGATTCCTCTCGCTCCCGCGCGACCGGCTTCCATTGCCAGAATCACGGTAGCCGCTCCGGTCACCGCGTCGCCGCCGGCAAAGACGCCGTCCTTGCTGGTCTTTCCGGTGGCTTCCTCCGCCACGATACATTTGCGGCGGTTGGTCTTAAGGCCCTTTGTGGTACCGGAGATCAGCGGATTCGGGGAAGTGCCAAGGGACATGATCACCGTATCCAGCTCCATCTCAAACTCGCTTCCGGGAATCGGAACCGGCCTTCTCCGGCCGGATGCGTCCGGCTCGCCCAGCTCCATGCGGATGCAGCGCATTCCGCGGACCCAGCCCTTCTCATCGGTCAGAATCTCTGTCGGATTGGTCAGCAGGTCGAACTGAATGCCTTCCTCCTTCGCGTGGTGAACCTCCTCCGCACGGGCCGGAAGCTCCGCTTCGCTGCGGCGGTAGACGATATGGACGTCCGCGCCCAGCCGCAGGGCCGTCCTGGCCGCGTCCATGGCAACGTTGCCGCCGCCCACGACCGCTACCTTCTTCCCGGCCGCGATCGGCGTATCGTAATCGTCGCGAAACGCCTTCATCAGATTGCTTCTGGTCAGGTACTCATTGGCGGAGAAGACGCCGTTGGCTTCCTCGCCGGGAATGCCCATGAACATGGGAAGTCCCGCGCCGGAGCCGATGAAAACCGCCTCAAAGCCCTCTTCCTCCAGAAGCTCGTCGATGGTCACCGATTTGCCGATGACCACGTCGGTCTCGATCTTCACGCCCAGCTTCTTCACATTCTCAATCTCCGTCCTCACAACGGTATCCTTCGGCAGACGAAACTCCGGAATGCCGTAAATCAGCACGCCGCCCGGCTGGTGCAGCGCTTCAAAAATCGTCACCTCATAGCCCAGTTTCGCCAGATCTCCCGCGCAGGTCAGTCCTGATGGGCCGGAGCCGATGACCGCCACCTTATGTCCGTTGGTCTTCTCAGGCGCCTCGGGCACGAATCCATTCTCCCGGGACCAGTCGGCCACGAACCGCTCCAGCTTGCCGATGGAAATGGGCTCGCCCTTGACGCCGCGGACGCAGACGCCCTCGCACTGGGTCTCCTGGGGACAGACACGGCCGCAGACTGCCGGCAGGGCCGACGACTGGGCAATGATCTTCGCAGCCGCCTCAAAATCGCCGTTCTCCACTTCCTTAATGAATCCAGGAATATTGATAGAGACCGGGCAGCCGCCCATGCAGCGGGCGTTCTTGCACTTTAAGCAGCGGGACGCCTCCGCCATGGCCTCTTCTTTATTATATCCGAGGCACACCTCGTCAAAATTTGTCGCTCTCACCTTCGGGTCCTGCTCGCGGACCGGAACCTTCTTAAGCGCATCCATTATCTGGCACCTCCGTCTTCACAATTTCCGCAGCCGCCGTGATGGCTTTCGCCCTCCTGCAGGCGGAGCATCGCGCGGCCTTCCTGTGTCTTATACATCTGCTGACGCTTCATCGCGCCGTCGAAATCCACCAGATGTCCGTCGAATTCCGGTCCGTCCACGCAGGCGAATTTCACCTGGCCGCCCACCATCAGACGGCAGCCGCCGCACATTCCGGTTCCGTCGATCATAATCGGGTTCATGCTGACGACTGTCGGGATCTCAAGCTCTTTCGTCAGCAGGCAGACGAATTTCATCATGATCATCGGGCCGATGGCAATGCACAGGTCGTAATGCTTTCCTTCCTTCTCCACCAGCTCCCGCAGCACGTCGGTGCCCATGCCCTTGCGGACGTAGGAGCCGTCGTCGGTGGTGATATAGAGATTGCCCGCCACTGCGCGCATCTCGTCCTCCAAAATAATCATTTCCTTATTCCGCGCGCCCACGATCACATCGGCGTCCACGCCGTGCTCATGGAGCCATTTGACCTGCGGATAGACCGGAGCGGTTCCAAGACCGCCCGCCACGAACACAATGTGCTTCTTTTTAAGCTCCTCCGGCTCCTCCTTCACAAGCTCTGACGGATTGCCCAGAGGCCCCACAAAATCCTGGAACTCATCGCCGGCTTTCAGCTCGCACATCCTCTGGGTGGACGCGCCCACCACCTGGATAACGATAGTTACGGTTCCGGCCTCTCTGTCATAGTCGCAAATGGTCAAGGGAATCCGCTCCCCCACCTCGTCGATCTTGACGATAACGAACTCGCCGGGCAGACAGGACTTAGCCACACGCGGGGCTTTCACGTCCATCAGATAGATCTTGTCCGCCAGTTTTTCTGCTTTCACGATCGGAAACATAAGACTCCTCCTCATGTTTATGTATTGGTTCTGCTTCGCAAATTTTGTCGTTCTTACTATATTAGCACTATCAAAATAATATGGCAATCGAAAATTTGAGGAAATGTGAGGGGATATTTCTTCTGCTGAATAATTCGGACAAGCCGCAGTATAATGATCGGGATATACGCACGGGAAGCGTACTTCTTCGGAGATTCAGGATTTGCTTGCGAGAAAAGTCTAAGTTCACAGCGCTGGTTATTCCGGGAGCGAGGTGCGCTTAGCCGATAATTATAAATGAAGCAAATAGGAAAAGGGCGGCGGGGGACTCGGGGTGCGCGCATTCCCGCGTCTTGGTGCGTATGTGATGCAGAGCATCACATTGAGCCGCGCATGCGAAGCGCAGCCCGCTGCTCCTCCGCCCACCTACCCCCGCACACCCTCTCAGTTCAAATACGCCTCCAACTCAAACCCCGCTTCGCAGGCGGACGAAAACCAGTACTTCCCCCGCCCAAGCTTAATCCGGATATTCTCCTCATCAATCTCCGCTCCGGTCACAGAATACACCGACTCGCCCGCCTCATTTACGATCGAAAACGCGAACGGCGCCTCCGCGTCGATCTCCAGATCCAGGTAATAGCAATCCGGATAATGCACCTCAAATTCCGCAAACCGGTTGTCCTCATACGGCTCGCTCAGCTCCGCCGTATACTGGTGTATTGAAAAATCCGGCCGCAGGATCAAAAGCGCCATCGTCCCAGTCCAGCCGACGACAAGGAACAGAAGGAACGCATGCAGCAGCGTATTGTCGCCGCGGCGGATGGTATCCGGGCTGCGCATAAGAAGCCCGCCTCTCATCAGAAACGCACACGAAACCAGCAGGATCAGCGTCTGAAGCAGCCGGGGAATGTTCGGCGTCCGAATTTCCTGTATGAGGATTACCAACGCAACCGCCAGAAGCACCGTGCCGATAGCCATAACCACCCGCGACCAGCGGCGGGTCATCGCCTGAAGCGATTCCCGATCCGTGAAGATCTCATAGTCCTCCTCCTTAAGCGCCGGATCGTAAAACTTGCGGAAAAAATGCCAGCCGTTGAACGAAGAACTCACATATTCCCAGCCCTGCTCCCGGAAGGTCTCGATATAGCGGCCCATATCCTCCACCTTCCGCCAGTCCATCTGATAGCGGTAACGCACGTCCGGATTTTTCACAAAACGGCTGTAAAAACAGCCTCCGCGCACCAGCTGCCAGCCCTGCTCCGACGCCCGGTTCAAATCCTCGATCTCCTGCCGGTAATTCCATGCCGCATACGCCTTATGCGACGTCCTATATTCCATCGCCATCTCCTACACCTCCTCCGCGTTCTCAAGCATCCTTCTAAGCCTCTCGATCTCCGTCTTAAGCGCATCCCGCCCCGCGTCCGTCAGCCGGTACAGCCTGCGGCGCTCCTGCCCGGGTTCATCCGACATGATCTCGTGAATCCAGCCCTTTTTCATCATATTGCTGGTGGCCCCGTACATCGTACCGGAACCGATGGTCACATCCCCGCCTGACAGCTTCTCCGTCATCTGCATGATACCGTATCCATGGTTGGCCCCTTTGGCCAGACAGAGCAGAATGTAGTAATAACTCTCAGACATCGGTTCGCTCTTCTTCATTCGATCACCTGCTTTCCAGAATTCAGACTGACGTTTCCAGCTGTGTCGCCTGTCAGCTGCGTCCTCTGTCAGCTATATCACATCACGGCATATGTCGTCTGTCGACTATATCATATCACGACATATGTCGAGTGTCAACATATTTTGCTTCATAATTTCACGCGCAAAACTATAAAAATTTAACGTTCTGCCCACAAAAATGTAGCGCATACGGGCCGGCTGGTGGTATACTTAAGGTAATATCGCAGACATTCCGGCTTTGCGCGTACATCAGAGACAAACGTCTGCCTGACAGGAGGAAATTTCTATGGAACAAACCGCACTCATTAATGAGATTCGCGATAATATCGGAAAAGTCATCGTAGGCCGCAGGGACACCATCGACCTTTTGCTGGCCGCCCTGCTTGCCAAAGGTCATGTCCTTCTGGAGGACGTGCCCGGCACCGGCAAAACCATGATGGCAAAGGCACTGGCCAAAAGCATGGACCTGAAATTCTCCCGTATCCAGTTTACGCCGGACCTGCTGCCCTCGGATGTGACGGGACTTAACTATTTCGATCAGCAGGAAAGCCGCTTCGTGCTTCGTAAAGGGCCTGTGTTTACCAATATTCTTCTGGCCGACGAGATCAACCGCGCCACGCCGCGGACCCAGTCCAGTCTTCTGGAGTCCATGGAGGAACGCCAGGTAACCATCGACGGGGACACGATGCCGTTAGAGGAACCGTTTCTCGTCATCGCTACCCAGAACCCAATCGAAACCGCAGGCACCTATCCGCTTCCGGAAGCCCAGATGGACCGCTTTCTGATGCAGCTCTCCATGGGCTATCCGTCGAAGGAGGAAGAACTGGCGATCCTGGAACGTTTCGGCCATACCAACCCTTTGGATTCCATGGAACCCGTCTGCAACGCCGCGCAGCTGGCCCAGCTGCGTGAACAGGCCGTGCACGTTTACATGCACCCGATTCTTAAGGATTATATGGTGGAACTCGTCCAGGCCACCAGGAACGAATCGAAAATCCTAAACGGCGTCAGCCCCCGCGGCTGTCTCGCCCTCTTCCGCGCCGTGCGCGCCTACGCGCTGGTACGCGGCAGAGACTATGTCGTTCCGGAGGACATTAAGACCCTGGCCGTGCCGGTGCTCGCCCACCGTCTGGTGACGGCCAGAACCTTTGGCTCCCAGGCCTCCGCCTCCGATATGGTCACAGAGATCCTTTCAACGGTTCCGCTTCCCACCGAGGACTGGGGAAAACGCTTATGAGACTCATCGTTATCATAATCGGCGCCTGGATTCTGCTGCTTTTACAGAACATTCTCTATCAGCGGTATTGGCAGCAGGGTCTCACAGCGCGTCTGTCCTTTATCCAGAAAGCGGCCGTGGAGGGAGACCACGCACAGCTTAAGGAGATTATCACCAACCGCAAATTTCTCCCGCTGCCCGTGCTGCACGTAAAATTTCAGATGGGCCGTCATCTGGTTTTTTCCGAATCCAGCAATTTTAAGATCACGGACAAGAACTACCGAAGCGATATCTTCTCCTGTATGCCTTGGCAGGAAATCCGGCGGACGCTTGATTTCGTCTGCCAAAAGCGGGGATATTACCAGATCCGCAGTATCGATCTTGTCAGCTACGATTTGTTTTTCTTCGGCCACTGCGTCGCGTCGGTGCCCGAGGATACCTTTTTATACGTGTATCCGGGACCGGCAGATCCGGTGCGCCTGGAGATGCCCCTTAAAAATCTGATGGGACAGATTCTTGCCAGGCAGGCGCTTCTTACGGATCCGTTTGAAACCCAGTCGGTCCGGCCCTACCAGTCCTACGATCCCTACAAGACCGTCAACTGGAAGGCCACGGCACATACCGGGGAGCTAAAGGTGAACGTCTATACCCCCGCCTCCTCCTGGAATGTGACGATTCTCCTGGACATGGAATCCAGCCGGCTCTGGGCGGACGAGGATCTGACCGAGGAGGCCGTCCGTCTGTGCGGTTCCATGGCTGAGCGGATGGTCGATCAGGGAATCCCCGTCGCCATCTACTCCAACGGAACCGACTGTCTGACAGGACTTCCTTCCCGCCTGGAAGCCGGGGCCGGCAAAGAACATCTTCGCAGTATTATGGAACTGCTCGCCCGCATCCAGATTTCTTCCGGCACGGCAGGCGCTCACGGCGCCGCCGACAGCGCAGCCGCCGCCGACTCGGCGCTTCAGGCCGCGCGTCTTCTGCGCGGCGGTACGGCCCCGGCGGGCGGAAGTTCCTCCGAAAAAGCCAGCGCTTCCTCCCGCGGCAAAAAGGCCCCGCAGAACGCCTCACGTTCCAGAAGCCTGCTCGATCCCGCCCCTCCCCCCACAGCCAGTCTCAACACCGGCGCCAAAATTGCCGGGCAGAGCCGAAACATCACGATGGAAGATATCCTGTTCTTTATGACGGACGACCGAAGCAGCAGCTTCGGCTCCGACTCGACCATGTATATCATGATTTCCCCCGGTCAGCGGGTCTCCCTGACGGAACATTTCGACGCGCTTTGCCGGCAAAGTCCCGGTTCCCAGTGGATCCTGCCGAAAAGACCCGGGGAAGAACTGCGCATCGCTCCGCTCCGCTTCGCGGAAATCTATGAATGGGAGGTGCCTTATGGCCATTCGCAAGCTATTTAATTACTGGATCTCCAAAGACCGCGGCAACTTCTACTTTGCTCTGGCCGTCCTCTTCTCGCTTGCCTATCTCTTTGGAACATGGATGCAGAGTTCCGGCGCGCCCGAACTTGGCCGCCGCTTCCGCCTTGCCGGATTCGTCGGTTTCCTGGTGCTCGTCGTCGTATATTTTGTTCACCGGAATTTAAACGCCTACTACGATTTTCTGGAAATGTTTAAGGACACTGACCATCTGCCCCAAAAGCAGATCGCTTACGTGAATTCTTTCTGCATGACCGTCTTTCTGATCGCGGCTGTGATCCTGCTCATTGTGATGGTCTTCACGTTTGAACCGCTGTGGCAGGCAATCTCGGAATGGTTTGCCAACCGGCCTAAGCTCGAAGTCGCGCAGGAAATTCCGCAGGAATACATTCCGCTCCCCACGCCGACCGCTCCTAATCTGCAGGCCCTTCTGGGCGAGCCGGAGGCCCCCGCCCCCACCCCCGCCTGGGTCAGCATCCTCAACCAGCTGTCGGAGATCCTTGCCATAGGCCTGCTCATCTTCGGCATCATTTATGTGATCCGCCACGGCGCCGAGGGCGTCTGGGATTTTATCACGAGGCCGCGGCATTTTGATGAGGACGAAAAAATCTATCTGAAACCTTCTCTGGACATGCTCGCGCATCTTGCCCCGCCGGAGGCGGAAGAAGCGCAGCAAAAAAAGGGCCTCAAATATTTTCTCTCCTATGAGGCCCGCATCCGAAGACATTATAAAAAACAGATTCTGACTGGCCGCAAACAACAGCATTTTACGGAAACTCCCGGCGAATGGTCCTCCCCAAGCGAACTGGAACAGGACGCCGGTCTTGACGACGCGACGCTGCATCGGCTCTATGAAAAAGCGCGCTACAGTTACGAAGAATGTACCGAAGATGACTGGAAAACGCTCGATCGCAAGAGCCATTCCTAGCGGCATTCCGCGCCGCGTCGCTATACTTTTAAAACCTGCTTGCCTGTCATCCCTTCCATAAACGCGCGGAATTCTTCCGGGGTGCCCCCGGCGATCGTCCGCTTGTCATAGATCTGCGCATGGCTTTCGCTGTACACAAAGATAAAGTATTTATCGTCCTCTGCAAGCGCAAGGATCCTGTCATATCGAAAAGCGCTGACGCCAAGTTCCGTCGTGGACGTAAACCCATTCTCGTCAAAAACCACCTCCGCCCTGCCGGTGCCGGGCGGCAGCCGCTTGAAGGCAATGTATCCGTTGAGAGAATCTTCCCCGATCAGAACTGCCGCAAGGAGCACGGCAGCCGCTATCGTAACCACAAAGCGCGGTCCAAATGCAAATCCGAAGCCGCCTTCCCTGGTCCAGAAGGCAAGCAGCACCGCCAGCGCTGCCGCAATCCAACCGAAAACATGGGTGCGGCGATTGTGCTTCGCCCGAACCGTCCTGCGCAGCGCTCTCGCCATGGCAGCCATCGCCTCCTGATTATACTCATTCACAAAAGAAAACCGCATCACGCCCTCCTTCCCCGGCCCTTCTCGTCAGGCCCGCAGAAATCTCCCTGTTTTCTGGCGGCATCATGAAAAGATCGTCAACCGCTTTTACGAAGGACTCCGTCTTGCCTTCGCCGTGAAACGCGGGATAACTGCCTTCAGGACCGCGACGGAGGAGACCATCCTGCCGTCAAACGCGAAATCCCGGCCCGTCTGATTCTTCATCAGCAGCTCTAACCCCTTTATCTTCTCCGCCTCGTCCTCGACAATCCCGACCGTCCCCCACCCGATGACGGACGCAAAGGCCAGTCCGTACCTGCAGGGAACGTCCCCGCCCGGCACAAGCTTTGCGCCGCATTCCAGCTCAACGCAGACCTTCGGGCTTCGCCTGATCAGATCAATCTTATGCCCTTCTTTGGCGCAGTGCATGTAGAAGACCAGACCTCCCTCATCCGTCTCGAAGCCGTAATTGAGCGGAACGATATACGGATAACCGTCGTCCATAAGGCCCAGATGCAGAACCTTTGCCTGTCCCACAATATCCAGAATATCGTCCATTTCCGTGATTTCACGGTCTTTTCTTCTCATAGCCAAACACCTCTTAAGTCTTAACAGGTTATCTATCTGCCGATAACCTTATCATACCCCGGTCCGCAGGAAAAGTAAAGTGGGCGAATTACCGTTTCCTTCACTCCCCGGGAAACACAATCGTAATGCTCAGCCTGCTGTTTTCGTATTCAGCCGAAATCGTTCCGTTCATCCTCTCCATAAGCGTTCTGGCGATCGCCAGGCCTAACCCCGTCGATTTTCGCGCGGCTTCAACCGTATAAAAGCGGTCAAATAATCTGCCCACCTGCACCTCATCAAGCCCGGACGCCGTATTCGCAAAGATAACGACGCCCGTTTCCGATAACGTAATATCCAGGTCGCCGTCGCTGTATTTGATCGCATTGTTCAGAAGATTGAAGAATACGCGGACCAAAGCGGAACGGTTTAACGTCCGGATCACCTTCTTTTCGGGGATTCGGATTTTGGGCTCAATATTCCGTTCCTTTAACGCGGTATAGAAGGAGGCGACGCTTTCTTCCAGCACGCCGCCCACATTTACCGGCTCGCACGGCTCGCTGTTTTCGGGAGAAAGGATCACCGAATAGCGGAACAGTTCTTCCGTCAGCTGCGTTAAAATCTCCGCCCGGTTCCGGATAATAGAAAGATACTGCTCTGCCCGCCCGCTCTTCTCTTCCGCCTCGAGCAGATCCAGATAGCCGCAGATGGCCGTCAAAGGGGTCCGCAGATCGTGGGAGATGTTTGTAACCGCATTCTTAAGCTCCAGGTCCCCCTGTTCAAAGCGGTGCCTTTCCTCCCGCAGCTTCCTGAGTTCCCTGTTTACGCTGTTTGCAAGGCTGCGCATATTCCGGTCAGCGGAAGATATGCCGATCAGCGTATTCGTATCGGTCATGAGTCTGTCGGCAAAGGCGTCCCCGATCTCCTTTGCGGCACTCCGCAGAGCATGTATTTTGAGAAGCAGTAAAATGATTACGACTGCCATAGCACTGACCATGACAATACAGACCGCCAAAATACCGGCAGGCATCCACGACCACGTTTCCATTGCAGACTCCTTTACATTTCCATCATCGGATGTTCTTCTTTTTGAACGCAAATACCCCGCCCGCCGTTGTGACGACCGTGATAAACAGCGAGGAAACGATCATCCGAACCGGATGCGCGATCTCCAGCTGCCACATCCGCAGGCCCTGTCCCGTCGGCAGGAAGTCAACGGCAAAATCATAGATCTCCCGCCTCAGCCCGGTGATATAATTCGGATTCGGGGCAGGCTCCGTCATATCAAGGCCATTCTGGGTAATCTGAACGCCGCTTACCATTTCCGGCTCACAAAGACCGTTGTAAAACATGCTCGCCAAAAGCAGCAGGCCTATGAATAACAGGATCGAAATGAGAAATGTGTTAGCCTTGCCGGACGACAGCATATTGATCACCGTGCAGACCGCGGACAAAGCCATAACAAACAGGACGGCAATCAGAAGATAGAGAAGAAGCCGCAAAGCGCCCATCTTCCAGAAGCCAAGCGCGGGAACCGCGATGAGCGCGCCGACAAGCCATACCGACATAATCAGAAGCGTCGCCGCAAATGTGGTGACCAGGCTTGCCAGATAGATATCTGTCCTCGTGTGTCCGACGATAATCTTATTCCGGATCGTCCCGTCGTTATAGTCTGTCCCGAAAAACATACTGCCGCACACCGAACAGAACAGTCCGATCGATAACGCAAAATGGAAATAATACTGATCGATGGAATATTGATATTCCGACATATCCATGACCGCCTGCCTGCATCCATTCAGCATAAACACGGCCGCATATACAAGCATGGCTCCCATGCAGAGCCAGAATATTTTGTCCCTCCAAAGCCTTGAAAAATTTGACCGCAGCAGTTTATTCATTCTTTCCGCCTCCCACAAGACCCACATAATAGCTTTCCAGACTTTCATCCCGTTCCTGCGCCGAGATCAGTTCGCAGTTTTCCGCCGCAAGCGCGCTGCTTAGGCGGGAAATATTCACTTTCGCGTAGACGTCGGCGGTCGTGCCGCTTAAGATCTTATAATCGATCTTCATCCTGTCCAGCACACGGGCGAGGGTCTTCGCGTCGCTGACCTCCGTGCGGACGCATTTTCTGCAGGCGACCTCCAATTCTTCGGCGCTGAGCTCCTTCACCATGCGCCCGCCGTCGATAAAGCCGTAGTGGGTCGCAAACTTCGACAGCTCGTCCAGAATGTGACTGGAAATAAGAACCGTGATCTGCTGCCTGCGGTTCAGCTTTAAAATCAGTTCGCGGATCTCAATAATTCCCTGCGGGTCAAGCCCGTTCGCGGGCTCGTCCAGAACCAAAAAATCCGGGGCTCCGGCAAGCGCGACGGCGATCCCGAGCCTCTGCCGCATCCCGAGGGAAAAGTTTTTGGCCTTCTTTTTCCCGGTATGCTCAAGGCCGACCAGCTTCAGGATATCGGACAGCCCGTCAGACGAGGGCAATCCCAGAATCCGATACTGCTGCATGAGGTTTTCTTCCGCCGTCAGATCCAGATAAACGGCGGGCGTCTCCACCACCGCGCCCATCCGCCTGCGTGATTTTGCGATGTCCTTTTCCGTGTTTTTCCTGCCGTACAGGGTGTAATCTCCCGAATCCGGCTCCTGCAGACCGCAGATGAGGCGGATCAGCGTCGTCTTGCCGGCGCCGTTTTTCCCCACAAATCCATAGATCGCTCCTTTGGGAACATTCATCGTGAGACTGTCAAGCGCTTTAAACCCCCTATAGCTCTTGGTCAAAGCGTTTGTCCTGAGAACATAGTCCATAAAGGCGTACCTCCCTTTTATTGATGGGGACAGAATACCAGACGGACGTAAAGAAAGCGGTAAAGAAAACAGTAAAGAAACGGTAAAGATTATTCCTGCCGTAATTGGAAACCGATCCCCCACACGGATTCGATATAATCCTTTTTGCTCACTTCGCGCAGCTTTTTCCTCAAATTGCTGACATGTATTTTTAACGAACTCTCCGTACAATCCGGCGTGTCCTCGCTGATCCGGTCTAAAAGCCGGGATTTCGTGACGACCTGCGCGGGATTTTGCATCAGGAGCTTTAGGATCGCGTATTCCGTTCTGGTCAGCTTCACTTCACGGCCGTCGGCGGTCACGCGGCGCGTATCCGTATTCAGCAAAAGCGCATCGTACCTTAGCTCAGAGGACACCGCATTCGCCGGTTCCCTCAGCTGCACGGAAATCCTTGCCAGAAGCTCTTTGATCTGAAATGGTTTCGTGATGTAGTCCACCGCGCCGCCGAGCAGCAGTTTTACCTTGTCGTCCACATCCGCCTTCGCGCTTACGACAATGACCGGTATCCCTTTGATCCGCGGCAGCACTTCTTCTCCGGAAAGTCCCGGCAGCATCAGATCAAGCAGGATCAGGTCCGGCTTCGTCTGCGCCAGAAAAAGCAGCGCTTCGGTGCCGGAATAAGCATGAAAAACACGGTAGCCCTCCCTGCACAGGGCCTCCTCTATCAGATTTCCGATATGGATATCATCGTCAATAACCAATATTTTCTTCATATGCTTCGTATTTTTGGATTCCCGCAAGCAGCCTTGAAAGGCCATCCTCCAGTACCGAGCGCGGACAGGCCGCATTCATCCGGATAAACTGCTCCCCACAGCGGCCGTACTGCGATCCGCTTGAAACGATCAGTCCTGTCGTATCCTGAATAAATCGTACAAGCTCATCGACTGATCCTGCGAGCCCGCCGCAGTCGATCCAGATCAGATAAGTCGCCTGAGAGGGAACGATATGCAGCCGCGGATCGTTCTTCTGAATGTAGTCCGCCGCGATTTCTTTATTCCGAAACAGATATGCGCGAAGCTCGTCAAGCCAGGGCGCGCCTTTTGTGAAGGCGGCGACGGCGGCCTCGGCTGCAAAGGAGTTCGGCTCTGCAGCCTCGTCGGTGTTCAGCCCGCGCCAGACCTTATGGCGAAGTACCGGGTTCGGCACCGCCACCGCGGCCGTCTGTAATCCTGCCAGATTAAATGTCTTGGTCGGCGCGATACAGGTGATGCTGTTCTCCCGGCATTCGTTCGAAACGCTCGCAAAGGGAATATACTCCGTCCCGGGCGCGGTCAGGTCGCAGTGTATCTCATCGGACAGAACAACGACATGATGTTTCCTGCAGAGCGACCCAATTTTTGCAAGCGTTTCTCTGTCCCATATTTTCCCTATGGGATTATGCGGATTGCACAGGATCATAAGCGTTGTCTGCGGGTCGGCAAGCTTCCGCTCCAAATCCTCAAAATCAATTTCATATCCTCCGTCTTTGTACTTAAGCTCGCTTTCCTGCACCTGCCGCCCGTTGTTCAGTATCGAATTGAAAAAAATATTATAGACGGGAGTCTGTATCAGAACCTTTTCGGCGGGCGTCGTCAGCTTCCGGACAACGCTTGAAACGGCGGGAACCACGCCCGTGCAAAAAATCAGCCAGTCGTGCTCCATAGCAAAGTGATGCCGGTTCTGCCACCAGTCTCTGTAAGCCGCATACCACGTTTCAGGGACAACGGAATAACCGAATACGCCGTGTTCCGCCCGCTCTTTGATCGCGACCAGGATTTCCGGCGCAGTCTGAAAATCCATATCCGCCACCCACATGGGCAGCTCGCCGTCCGATACGTCCCACTTTAAGGAATTTGAATTTCTCCGGTCTGTAACCGAATCAAAATCATATTTCATGTCTGCCTCCCTGCCTCCGTTTATTGAATTTCCGCACGCGGATATTTACATGCACATCTGAACGGGCAGCGGCTCGGTCTGCCTGCAGATCACATTGGTCTTTGACGGATCGACCTTATCCCGCTCGATGGTCAGGTTTTCTATGTAGTCCGCGCGGATGGTTCCTCCCGACGGATTCAGCACACTGTCGATTTTACCGACGATATCCGCCTCGACGGTGGAATACTCGAAGGCAAGGGTCGTGTTCAGGAGTTTGCAGTTTTTCATCACGAGGTTATCAATATAGCACATCCCCTGCAGGCTTTCGACGGTGCAGTTGATAAGCGTAAGGTTTTTGGCATTCCAGCCAAGATATTCGCCGGAAATAAAGGAATCATACACCGTCACATTTTCGCTGTTCCAAAAAGCGTCCTTGGAGAGCAGATGCGAGTTATGGATCTCAACGTTTCTGGCGCCGTCAAACGAGTAATTCCCGTATAACGTAAGGCCGGTGACCTTCATATTGCTGCTGTTCATGGCAAAATAGTCGCCTTTTGCGGTAACCTGATCCAGAATCACGCCGTCGCAGCTCCACAGGGTTTCCGCCGCGTTGGGAAAGGATACATTTTTCAGGGTCACATCCTCGCACCGGCGGAAGTTTTTCGGCGCCTCGATGGCGCTGTCCTCGACACGGATGTGCTTTGTGTACCACACGCCGGCGCGCCCCATCTCAAACCAGGTGCAGTTTTTCACCGCAATGTTCTGACAATACCAGAGCGGGTACTTCCATTTGAACATACTGCCAGACAGTTCAATGTCATGGCTTTCCTTGAGCGGGGATTCCCCGTCGTCAAAAATCGTATCAATCACACGTAAGTATTCGCTGCCGAACAATGCGCGTTCCCCGGTTAAATAGCCCTGTCTGATTTCCTTCTTGATCTCCACGTTAAATTCCTCCTTGTTATGTTTCTATTTTGAAGGCATAGGCCATTCTTTAATCATATCCTTCCAAAAAGGTATGCTTCTCTCCCTTTTGTTTATAGGCAACCACCGTGTCCAGATTCACGTTTTCCACACTCTTAAATATGTTTCCTTCTACAAATGGATTGCTCTGCTTTAACGTCCGGATCAGTTCTTTTATCTCCACCCTCTTGGAACGGTTTTCCTCATTATTACAGGTGCTGCAGGTATCGGTAAACTTGCAGGCACACTGTATAAAA
>CANRHU010000069.1 GCA_947630485.1 uncultured Lachnospiraceae bacterium | reverse complement strand
CGGATGCCGCACTGGCTGTCGTAATACAGCTGGATGCGCTGGTGGACGTTCTTAACGCCGTATCCCCGGCTTTCGGCCGTGAGAATGCGCTCGCATTCCTCCTCCTCCATACCGCAGCCGTTGTCCATGACCGTAAACAGCAGATCGTCTCCGTCCATATGGCAGGAGATTGTCAGCATTCCCTGACCCGGGGATTCCCGGCAGTCCAGGCCGTGCAGGATGGCGTTTTCCGCTAAGGGCTGGAGGATCAGATTGGGAATCTGGTATGTAAGCGCGTCCTCGTCGATATCATACATCACCTGGAACGAGTAAGAGTGCATGATCTGCTGGATCTGAACGTATGCCTTTACATTTTCCAGTTCGGCCTGTACGGAGAGGAATACCTTGCCTTTGTTGAGCATGGTGCGGTAGAAGGTGGTAAGCAGCTGGGCCATCTGCCGGATGTCTTCCTGGCCGGACATGATAGCGCGTCCGCTGATCAGGGAGAGACTGTTATATAGAAAATGGGGATTGATCTGCAGCTGGAGGATACGCAGTTCATAGCCCTGCTGTTCGATTTTCGCCCGCAGCACTTCGTTGATCAGATGGTTCAGATTGGAGACCATTTTCTGAAACGCGTGGAACAGCCGGCCGACCTCGTCGCGGCTGTCGGCCGATACGGTGACGGTATAGTTTCCCTGCTCGACCGAGGCCATATTGGCGGACAGCGCCTCCAGAGGCGATACCGTAATTTTGGCCAGCAGGGAGCTTATGGAGAGGCTTAAGAACAGGCAGATCAGGATCACGGAGCCCACGGCGTAGCCGATTCTGGCGGCTGCGCCCGTAACCTCGGAGGTTGGGCGGTAGAGAACCGCGCTCCAGCCCGTTTCGGGAATCGCGGCGGTCTCCGACACGCAGCCGCGGAAGCCGGAATCGGTATTTTCGAATTCTGCCGGGATCTCTCCGGATTCTTTGCCGGATACGTATTCGTAAAATGTATTTCCTTCGGCGTCGTTCAGAACAAAGCGGTAGTTTTCCCCGAACATGGAGGCAGCCGACTGCAGGGTGAGGGAGAGATCGGCCGTAATGCATAAAATACTGGTGTCTTTGACGCGGCTGTCGTAGATCTGGCGCACCAGGAAAAGGCTGCGTCCGTCCTCCGACACCCGGATGATGGGGGAGGTGGAGCGGACGGCTTCTTCATACCAGGGATACTGGGCCGCGTCCGCGAGCGGCAGCAGGAGATTTCCGTGGGGATAGATGCCGTGTTCCGTGTACAGGCATATGGCTGAGATGTCCGTATTCAGGGACCTGGTCGTGAGAAACAAAGGATCGATGGTATCCCGATAGGCCAGGTACATGTCAAAGTTATTGTCGTAGGGCTGCGTCAGCACATTGCAGACGTTCTCATTCCAGGCGATCAGATTCAGCGCGGACAGATAGGTTTCCAGCTTGTGGCTTATGGAGTCCGCCTCCTGGCGAAGGGATTCCCGCAGGGCTGTCCGTTCACGCTCGATCAGCTGTGTATACAGCTGATAATAGGAAAAAACGCCGAGCAAAAGAATCGGCAGGATGCTGACGGTAAGGCAGATGCTGATTATTTTCCTGCGGAAAGGCAGGTCTCTGAAAAAGGAAAGAAATGTCCGCTTCATCGGTCAGCCTCCTTGTCTGAAATGGTCCGGCGACATTCCGAACTGTTCCTGGAACAGTTTACAGAAATAGGAGGTGTTCGGATAACCGACAGCCTCTCCGATATCGCCGATTTTCATGTTCGTATTCATAAGCATTTCCCGGGCTTTTTCAAGCCGTACTTTCCGAATGTATTTGTTTAAGGAACAACCGGTTGTCTTTGTAAATATGTTGCTCAGATAATTGGGGTTTAGATAAACGGTGTCAGCCAGAAGGTTCAGGCTGAGGTCGTCTTTGTAGTGGCTGTGGATATACTGCTGCACCTGATGAACCGCGTAGGCGGGGCCGTCCAGCTCCTGGCTGATCTGATCGGCGGCCTGATTGAGATACTTCTCAATCAGACTGCAGATGTCCGCGAAGTAGCGGGAGGCGTAAATATTTTTGATGGCGTCGATAAATTCGCTCTCCGGCAGCTGGGGAAGAGCGGTCCGCAGTATCTGCAGAAGCGAAGTGCAGATATACCGTATGTATATATGAGAGATATCGGACGCAGTCCGGTATTTGCCGAGGAGCTGCCGTACCAGCAGCGTGAGCTGCTGCGGCTTTTTCAGGTTAACTGCGAGTTCGATCTGCTGCAGAAGGATTGAGTCCTCCGGGGGGGTGTTGTCTCTTCCTTATTTTTAGGGCCGGGAAGCGGCGCGGTTTCGGCATTCTTAGGACCGGGAAGCGGCGCGGTTTCGGCTTTGTGGAAATTCGATTCGATGTATTGTTCCGTGTTCGCGAACTGAATGGTGCGTTTGTTCAGCCGTTCCAGGATATCCGTGAGCGATCTGTGGAATTCGGAGGGCTCCAGCGGCTTTAAAATGTAGTTGACAGCGCGGAGGGACAGCGCGTTCTGGACATATTCAAAATCATCGTAGCCGCTGAAAAACAGTATTTCCAGATCCGGACAGATCTTCCGGGCCTCTCTCGCCAGTTCGATTCCGGACAGAAACGGCATTTGGATATCGCTCAAAAGAATATCGACTGGTTCGGACGCCAGAATGTTTAGGGCTTCCTTTCCGTTGGAGGCCTCCAGAATCCGGAATTCAGAGGTCCATTCCCTGAGTAAAAACTGCACAAGTTTCCTTTCATCTGCTTCATCATCTGCGATCAGTAGCGTGTACATATGGATCTTTCCTCTTCCTTTAAATTGTGCATAGTATAACATTTTTACCGAAAAAAATACAGTGGATTCCGTGAAGACATGTAAAATGTGTTATAAAAATGAAAACTGTTTCATTTACGGGAACAAAGGAATTGTCTATAATAAACTCAGCAAACAAAAAAGGTGGCCGCCTTAAAAATCAATTCAAATTGCGATGGAGGTTCTTATGAAAAACAGGTTGTGGAAAAAAATTATGGCAGGAAGTCTGGCCGCGGCGATGATGGTGTCTCTGACCGCATGCGGCGGCGGAGAAAGCACGGGCAGTGCGGGCGGCAGCAGCGAAACGGAGGCTGCGCAGACAGGAGCGGAGACGGCGACGTCGGAGCGTGAGACGGTTACCGTGCGGATGGGACGCCAGACCCTGCAGAACGCGAAGCTTCCGGACGGAGATACCTACGAGGATAACGCGTATACCAGAATGGCGGAGAAAGAACTGAATATCGACATCGTGGACGAGTTTGAAGCCAATGGAGAGGATTATGACAGGCAGGTGTCCCTGGCCTTGTCGGCCGGCGATATTCCGGATATTATGAAGGTCGGGAGTCTGGATGAGCTGGAAGAGCTGTATGAGAACGACCTGATCGCCGATCTGACGAATGTCTATGAAACCTATGCCAGCGATAACCTGAAAGCAATTTATGATTCCTACGGCGGAAGGGCCCTGGCGAATGTAACCTATGATGACAAGATTATGGCAATTCCGGCTACGAACGCGGACAGCGGCCCCAGCATTGTATGGGTGCGCAGCGACTGGATGGACAGCCTGGGAATGAAGGTGGATGAGGATGGAGATTCCTGCATTACCATCGAGGAGCTGGAGACGATCGCGAAGACATTTATGGAAAAGAATCCGGGCGGAGCGGACAACGTGGTAGGCATTGCGCTGGCGAGCTGGATTACCAGCGGGGATCCGGACGGAACCTATACCATGAACTCCGTCGCGTATGCGCTGAACGCGTTCCCGAAGACCTGGTATGAGAGGGACGGCCAGCTGATCTATGGTTCCACCACGGAGGAAATGAAGGAAGCCCTGGCGGTTGCGGCCAGATGGTTTGACGAGGGGCTTCTGGATCCGCAGGTGGGCACCAGAACCTGGGACGACATTACCGCGCTTCTGGCGAACGGCCAGACAGGAGTTACCTTCGGAACCTGGCATATTCCGGACTGGCTGCTGAACAATATTTACGCGATGGACAATAACGCCCGGTTTGCGGCGTACGCGGTGGAAACCGCGGATGGGAAGGTAAACTGCAAGCACAACGACGCGACCGCCGGCTATATGGTGGTGAGCAAGCAGTTTGAGCATCCGGAGATCGTCGTGGAGCTGGCAAACCTCTTCTATGACCGTCTGGCAAACGACCCGTCCCTTCTGGAGACATATCCGGAGGTGGCCGAATATCAGAAACAGGGTGTCGACGGTTCCACCAGGCCCATGAACGTGGAGATCAACTCCTATAACTCGCTTCTGGAGGGCTTCGGGCAGCTTCAGGCGTGCTTAAACGGTGAGATTACGGTGGATGAAGTGAAGAGTACGGAGGAGAAAAGCAATTACGAGGGAATCACCGCATACCTGGAAGGCAGCGGGGACGCGACCGGATGGGCCAAGTATCATTCCAGACTGGGAGGCGTAGGCCTGATTCAGAAACTGACGGACGACGATACCTTTGAGTGGCTTACGCCGGTATTCCCCAGGACGACCTCGACGATGGAGACGAACTGGGCGAACCTTGAGAAGCTGGAGGAGGAAACCTTTATTAAGATCGTGACAGGTGTCCTGGATGTGGAGGAAGGGTTCAATCAGTATGTGTCGGACTGGAAGAGCCAGGGCGGCGATACGATCATTGCTGAAATAACGGAACAGATGCATTGACCCTCATAGAACGGACGGACTGCTGTGACAGAGATGTTTCACGGCAGTCCTTTTTCAAAATACGAAGGGCGGACTTCCGACCGGACGGCAAAACGGCTCCGGCGGCAGGACGCGCGGCTTAGGGAGAATGAAAATGAGTGAGAATCGTAAGAATCGAAGACAGAAAGCGAAAAGAAAATCGGAAGTGTTTTACCATCTGATGATGTTCCCCGGCTTGTTCTTTCTGATCCTGTTCAGCTATGTTCCCATGGTGGGAATTCTGATGGCGTTTCAGGATTTTGTCCCCGCCAAAGGTCTGTTTGGCTCCGAGTTTGTAGGGCTTAAGCATTTTATCTACATGTTCCATCTTCCGGATATCGCCAAGATTATCCGCAACACGGTGGTGATTGCCCTGGGGAAGATCCTGATCGGTACGTTTATGGCGATCGCGTTTTCCATCCTGCTCAACGAGATCCGCCGTCAGTTCTTTAAGAAAACGGTGCAGACGGTCGTGTATCTTCCGCATTTCCTCTCATGGGTTGTATTGGCGGCCGTGGTGGTCAACCTGTTCAGCCTGGATGGCTCCGTGAACCAGATCCTCTCCGTATTTGGGCTGGGGCCGGTGAATTTTATGGGGAACAGCAAGGTGTTCCCGGGACTGATCATCGGCACGGATGTGTGGAAGGAGTTCGGTTACAATTCGGTGGTCTATCTGGCAGCGATCACCGGAATCGACGCGGGCCTGCACGAGGCGGCCGCGATCGACGGCGCGACGTGGTGGCAGCGGGTTCTGCATGTAACCCTGCCGGGCATGATGCCGATCATTCTGTTAATGGGTGCCATGAGCCTGACCAGCATCTTAAGCGCAGGCTTCGATCAGATCTATAACCTGTATTCGCCGATTGTCTATGAGACAGGCGACGTGCTTGACACATACGTATACCGGATCGGTCTGGTAGGACGGCAGTACAGCTTCGGTTCGGCAGTCGGCCTCTGCCGCTCCATCGTGGGAATGGCGCTGCTTCTGGGCGCAAACGGCCTGACAAAGAAGCTGACGGATCAGAAAATATTCTAGGAGGAAACGGATATGATAGACAATAAGAGCGTTGGTTCCCGGGTACGGATCAGAGTAACCTATGGCATCGTATTCCTTCTGGGATTAATCTGCCTGCTTCCGCTGCTCAATATTCTGTCCATCTCGCTGAGCAGCAGCGCCGCCGTGTCGGCGAACCGGGTCGGGCTTTTGCCGGTGGACTTTACAGTGGCCGCTTACCGGAAGATTATCGACGACAGCCAGTTCTGGAAGTCCTTTGGAATTTCGGTGACGCGCGTCATACTGGCGCTGATTCTGAATCTGGCGGTCACGGTTCCCATGGCGTATCCGCTGACCAAGTCCGTCAGGGAATTTAAGGCCAGAAACATCTACATGAATCTGCTGATTTTTGCGATGCTGTTCAACGGCGGGATGATACCGACCTTTATCCTGGTCAGGAACCTGGGGCTTTTGAACACCATCTGGGCGCTGATTCTTCCCGGCGCGCTGCCGATCTTTAACGTGATCCTTCTGATGAATTTCTTCCTGGGAATTCCGCATTCTCTGGAGGAAGCGGCGATCATCGACGGGGCGAATCCGTTCCAGGTGCTGCTCAGGATACTGATTCCCTGCGCCAAGCCGTGCATAGCGACGGTGTCTCTGTTCAGCATCGTCGGAAGCTGGAACGATTTTTTCAGCGGGCTAATCTATATTCAGAAGCCGGAGAAATATCCGATCATGACCTATATCCAGTCTCTCAGCGTGGATATCCAGGAGCTGTTAAAAAGCGGTGCAAGCGTGAACGCGCTTGAGAATGTGACGGAGCTTTCCAACCGGAACCTAAACGCAGCCAAGATCGTTGTAGCGGTGATTCCGCTTCTGCTGATCTATCCGTTCCTGCAGAGATATCTGATTACGGGAATCGTGATGGGCTCGGTAAAGGAGTGACCGGACGATGGAAAAGAAACGGCGGGGCCTTCTGCTTCTGGCGGCGGGAGCCGTGCTTATCCTCACAGCGGCAGGTCTGATTTGGAGAGAAAAGGGGAGAGATGAAGTGCCTGAGATAAATCTGCGGATCGAGGCGACGGATAAGGCCCGATACGCGCCGGGGGACACGGTACTGCTGCGGGGGCGGATCCGCCTGGCGGCCGGCGCGGAGGACGGCACGCAAGGCGGCGCGGAGAATCGCGTGCAAGACAACACGGAGAATCGCGCCCAGGCCGGCGCGGAGAATCGTGCCCAGGCCGACGCCCAGGCCGACGCGGCCCTGCGTGCCGAGGAAGCGCTGCAGGACGCCCTCGCAAACTGCAGCCTGGAGATTGGCGTCTATCATCTGGAGGAACAGGTATTTCAGGAAGAGACGGAACTGTCCGGTACATGGGAAGCGGACGGGGATGACGTAACCTATAATTTTGAAACTTCACTTGAAATGCCTAACCAGGATTATACAGGTTATCTGGCGGAGGTCTGCCTCCTGGATTCGAGGAAGAGAGAGCTGGCCCGTGATACGATCGGCGTGGATGTGTCGTCCGACTGGCTTAAGTTTCCGAGGTACGGCTATGTGTGCGAATACGAATCCGATGTGGATACCGCGGAGAAGATCGCGCAGATGAACCGCTACCACATAAACGCCATCGAATTCTATGACTGGCACGCCCTGCATCATGAGCCGCTGCCGGCTGAGGCGACGAGGGAGAACCTGACGGACTGGCAGGACTGGTCGGGGCGCACGATCAGCGGAACGACGGTCGAATCGTATCTTGAGGATGCGCATGAGAGAAACATGGTTGGGATGGCGTATAATATGATCTACGCGGGAACCGATACCTTTGTTAAGGATGCGGACGGAAGTCCGACAGAGGCGGCCGGCTGGCAGATCTATTTTGCCCCGGACAATGACAGGGGAGAGGGCGCGTTTACGTTCCATATGGGTACGTCCCCGACCGGAAACGGAAATCTGTATTTTATGAATCTGCTGAATCCGGATTGGCAAAAGTATATCTTCGCGCAGGAAAACCATATTTTCGACGTGCTTGATTTTGACGGCTGGCACGGCGACACCGTAGGCGAGTGGGGAGATATGACGGACGCGGAAGGGAATCCGCTTGGATATGATGAGGAGGGCCGGCCCGTTTACACGGTAAAGGATACCTACAGAAGCTTTCTAAACGCCGCGAAGGACGCGCTGGGCGGCCGCTATCTGTCGTTTAATCCGGTCGGAGCCCAGGGGATCGAGCAGGTCAATACGAGTAACGCCGACGTTCTTTACACCGAATTCTGGCCGTGGGACGCAGACCGGGACGGCAATTTATATGAAGACTACGGCTCGATTGTGAAGGAGATCGAGAGGACCTTTGACGACAGCGCCCCTTATTCCCGTGACGGCGAGGGAAAATCGCTTGTCGTGAAGGCCTATATCAATTATTATAAGACCAACGGGCACTTAAACGCCCCCGGGGTTCTTCTGATGGACGCGGCGGTGTACGCGGCGGGCGGTTCCCGGCTGGAGCTGGGAAACGGGGATCATATGCTGCACGTGGAGTATTATCCGGACGACGATATTTCCATGGATGAAGATCTTACCCGGGCGATGGAGCGGATGGCGGATTTTACCGTCGCCTATGAGAACCTGCTGCGGGACGGACAGACGACGACGGAGCGGAAGGTCGACATCGAAGGTCAGCCGGTGAGCGCGGACGGCGAAAGCGGGACGGTCTGGTGCTATACCAGGGAGGACGCGGAACACGAGATTCTGCATCTGATCAATCTCCTGGGGACGGACTCCGAATGGAGAGACGAGCGGGGCAAGAAGGCGGCTCCGGAACCGGCTGCGGATTTGACGGTAACCTATTATACGGAGAAACCGGTTAGCCAGGTTTATCTGGCGTCCCCGGACCGGGAATCCCTGAGGGCGGAATCCCTTTCTTTTGAGACCGGAAGCGATGAAAACGGGGCTTATGTGAGGTTCAAAGTGCCGTCGCTTCAATACTGGGACATGATCTTTATGAAAGAATAAACGGAAACAGGAGGCATTATGGAACGGACAAATTGGTGGAAGAACGCTGTGATTTATGAGATTTATTCCCGCAGCTTTCAGGACAGCAACGGGGATGGGATCGGAGATCTGCAGGGTATCATCAGGCGGCTGGATTATCTGCAGAAGCTGGGGATCGACGCAATCTGGCTGACCCCGGTGTACCGTTCTCCGCAGGATGACAATGGATATGATATTTCGGACTATCAGGATATCGATCCCATGTTCGGCTCGATGGAGGATATGGAGGAGCTGATCCGCGAGGCCGGAAAGCGGAATATCCGCGTGATCATGGACTTGGTCCTGAACCATTCCTCGGATGAACATCCCTGGTTTCTGGAGGCGAAGAAGAGCAGGACGCATCCGTACCATGACTATTATGTCTGGAGGGACGGAGAGGAAGGCACGCCGCCGAATGAGATGAGGGCGGCCTTCGGCGGCTCCGCCTGGGAGTGGGTGCCGGAGGTTAAACAGTACTATTTCCATCAGTTTTCCGTGAAGCAGCCGGATCTGAACTGGGAGAATCCCGCCCTGCGGCAGGAGATTTATCGGATGATCCGCTGGTGGATGGAAAAAGGCGTGGGCGGATTCCGGCTGGATGTGATCGATCAGATCGCGAAGGAACCGGATCGGCGGATTACGGCGAACGGCCCGCGGCTGCACGAGTTTATCCGGGAGATGAGCCGCGAGACGTTTCAGAAAGGGGATCTGGTCACGGTAGGAGAAGCGTGGGGCGCGGATCCCGGCATTGCGAGGAGGTTCAGCAGCCCTGACGGCAGCGAGCTTTCGATGGTATTCCAGTTCGGGCACATGGTGCTTGATCAAAAGCCGGGCGGGGAGAAATGGGATCTGGCCCCGCTCGATTTTGTGCAGCTGAAAAAGGTGCTCGGAAAGTGGCAGAAGGAGCTTTACGGAAGCGGCTGGAACAGCCTGTTCTGGAATAACCACGATCTTCCGAGGATCGTCTCCAGATGGGGAAACGACGGGATCTACCGCGAGAAGTCGGCGAAGATGCTGGCCACGGTTCTGTATGGTATGCAGGGGACGCCCTATATCTATCAGGGGGAAGAGCTGGGGATGACGAATGCTTCCTATGAGATTTGGGATTACCGGGATATCGAGCTTCTGAACCTATATAAAGAGCGCCTGGAAAAAGGTTATCCGGAGGAAGAGGTTATGCGCTCCATTCACGCGAAGGGGCGGGACAATGCCAGAACGCCCATGCAGTGGTCGGACGGGCCGCAGGCCGGATTTACGAGCGGGGAACCGTGGATAAAGGTGAATCCGAACTATACGACGGTCAACGCGGAGGCGGCGCTTGCGGATCCGGATTCTGTATTCTATTATTATCAGAAGCTGATCGCGCTGAGAAAACAGTACGACATTTTCCGCGACGGTCAGTATGAGGCGGTTTTGGAGGATCACGGACAAATCTTCGCGTATATCCGGAGGACGGCGGAGCACCGGCTTTTCGTGCTGGCGAATTTCTCAGACAGCGAGGCGGAGTACGAACTGCCGGCAGAGCTTTTTGAGGGCACATGCCTGATCGGCAACGACAGTCATTTGCGGACAAATGTCTTGAATCCCTACCAGGCGATGATGTATTATAGATAGTGATTATCGCTGATGCGAAGAAAGGTACGGTTTGGACAATGGTTCAGAGACAATTTGAATTTCCGGTATATCCACAGGCAGCGGCGGAGAACGTAATAACCGGGGATACGTATCGGATCACGGTGCTCACGGAAGGCCTGCTCCGGCTGGAGTACAGTGAGGATGGAATTTTTGAGGACCGGGCGACACAGACGGTCTTAAACCGCGATTTCCCGGCTGTGTCATACCAGACGGGGGAGGAGGACGGCGAGCTTCTGGTCGTCACCCGGCGTCTGCGTCTTAGATATGACCGAAAGGCGTTCTCTGCGAGGGGCTTGCGGATCGAGATGAAGTGCGATTCGCTGGCGGGCGGAGGCGTCTGGCACTACGGGGATGATGTGGACGACCTGCGCGGGACCGTCCGCACGCTCGACACGGTGAACGGATCCTGCGAGCTGGGACATGGACTGATATCGGTTCAGGGATTTTCCGTGCTTGACGACTCCGGCTCCCTGATTCTGACGGACGACGGCTGGGTAGAGCCGCGTAAGAAGGGAATCCGCGATCTCTATTTCTGGGGTTATGGCGCGGATTATCTGGAATGTCTGAAGGATTTCTATCATCTGTGCGGAAAGACGCCGATGCTGCCGCGGTTCGCGCTGGGGAACTGGTGGAGCCGTTACTATGAGTATACGGAAGAAAGCTATCTGGAGCTGATGGAGAGATTTGACGAGGAGGGCATTCCGTTTTCGGTGGCTGTCATCGATATGGACTGGCATCTGGTGAAGATCGACCCGAAGTACGGGAGCGGCTGGACCGGATATACCTGGAACCGGGAGTTCTTCCCGGACCCGGAGCGGTTTATGAGAAAGCTGCATGAGCGGGGCATGAAGATCACGCTGAATGTGCATCCGGCGGAGGGCGTCGGGGCGCATGAGGAAATGTACGCCGCGATGGCGGAGGAACTGGGCAGGGATATCTCCGGGGAAGCGCCGATCGCTTTTGATATCACGGATCCGGCGTTCCTGTCCGCTTATTTTAAATATCTGCACCATCCGCACGAGGAAAAGGGCGTAGATTTCTGGTGGCTTGACTGGCAGCAGGGCGGAATTACGAGGATGGAGGGAATGGATCCGCTGTGGATGTTAAACCATTTCCATTTCCTGGACAGCGCCCGGGACGGGAAGCGGCCGATGACATTTTCCCGCTACGCGGGGCCGGGTTCCCACCGCTATCCGGTCGGGTTCTCCGGGGACACCGTGATCAGCTGGGAGTCGCTGCGGTTTCAGCCTTATTTCACCAGCACGGCGTCCAATATCGGTTACGGCTGGTGGAGCCACGACATCGGCGGGCACATGTGCGGATATAAGAACGACGAGCTGGAGGGAAGATGGTATCAGTTCGGCGTCTTCTCCCCCATCAACCGCCTGCACAGCACGAAAAATGAGTTTAACGGCAAGGAACCGTGGCGGTTCAAGGCGGAGGTCCGCGCGGTGATGGATGACTTCCTGCGGCTGCGCCACAGGCTCATTCCCTACCTGTACACGATGAACCATCGCGCATGGGCGGAGGACACTCCTCTGATTCTGCCCATGTATTACCGCTATCCGAAGGACTGGGCGGCCTACCGGCAGAGAAATGAGTATCTCTTCGGCTCGGAGCTGCTTGTGATGCCCGTCACATCGCCCGCGGTGCCCGGCCTTAACCGCGCCCGCGAGACGGTCTGGCTGCCGGAAGGAATCTGGATCGACTTTTTCACCGGCGTGATCTATGAGGGCGGACGGACGCTTCGGATGTACCGCGGGATCAAGTCCATGCCGGTACTGGCGAAGGCCGGCGCGATCGTGCCGATGCAGGGAGACGCGCAGGCAATGGATGCGGGCGGGAAAGCGGCACCTTGCGCCGGCGCGCAGGACAGGCCGGCGGCGGAGACTGCATGTGCCGGCGCGCCGAAAAAACTGTCAGCGCAGGAGGACGCGCCCGCGGCAAATGACGTGAATACGGATCAGAACCCGGCGACGCTGATATGGCGGATCTACGGCGGCGCGGACGGCCGATTCGTGCTTTACGAGGACGACAATGTAAGCTGTGATTATCGGAGGGGAATCTGCGCGGAGACCGCGGTGGAGCTGTCCTGGAGCGAGGAACCGGTCATTGTAATCCATCCCGCGAAGGGAGAGCTGTCCCTGATCCCGGCAGAGAGGACGCATGTGATTGAATTTTACGGATGCCTTGAGAATGAGGCGGTCTGCACGGCAGACGGACAGCCGCTGGAGGTACATACTTCTTATGAGGAAGACAGACATTGCCTGAAAATCGTTCTGCCCGCGATGCCGGTGACGGGCAGGCTGACGGTACGCCTACGTCCGTATGCGGGCGAAGGCGCCGGCAGCGGGCTTTCCGCGTCTGCGGGAAAGCCGGAGCTGGCCGGAAATGATACGAAGAAACTGATCTATGATTTCCTGGATCAGGCGGAGATGGATTTCGATCAGAAGACGGAGATCTACCGGGCTGTGTGCAGCGGGAGATCGGTTCCGGTGATCCTCAGCCAGCTGCAGGTGCTGGGGCTTTCAGAGGATATGATGGGATGCCTGACGGAGATCCTGACGGCATGGCCCTGCGATTGATTTTGTCCTCAGTCCCGCCTGCAGGTATGGATGTATTGAGTATAACAGTCCCGCAGGCCGTCGTAATACTTCCGCCCGACAGGCAGTGTTTCGCCGCTCGGCTTTCTCGTGAATGAAGGCATTGCCCGACGATCGTTTTGCCCGCGGCGCCGGCCGCGGCGGAGCTGCTGGTAAGAACAAATTCCTGTATATTCAGACTTTTCTTTTTCGGCAAATTCCTGTTGACAGACGGCTGCCAAAACTATATACTAATGCCAAAGCCAGAGGGAATATGACCGGAGATGGAGTGAACCTTTTTCTGCCGGCCGAGACTAGTTGAAAGGAGCACGATTGTATGGCAAGGATGTTGAATTTTCTGATTAAGTATGCAACGAGTATTGTGCTCAGCGTGATGGTAGCTGTGGGAGTAGTGCCTGAGGAATCCGTGGTTAATCTGGGGCTCAATGCAAGCCAGACGATGGAAGCGGATTACGGGAAAGAGACGGGGCAGCCGGAAGGCGGGCAGATCCTTTCCGATCAGGGACAGAATACCGTTCTGGCGGAGTTCAGTACGGATGGGGCTGCGGAGGCTGCAGCCGCCACAGAGGGAACGGAGCCGGCAGAGGTGAAGCAGCCGGAGGAATCCGCACAGGAAACAAAGTCGTCCTGGCTGGACTTCCTGTTCGGTTCTGAGAAGAAGGAAGAGGAACCGGCGCAGGATCAGAAAGCGGAGACCCGGATTCAGGAAGCAGCCGGGAAAGAAGCAGAAGAAAAGAAAACAGAAGAGACTTCTGCCGCGACGGCGGAAGAGTCGTCGGAAGCGGTAAAGGACGAGACCGTTGCTGTGGCAAAGGAGGACGCCGCGGGACGGATCTCCATTTCACAGATCAGTCAGAGTGTGGAGACAAACCGTGAGGTTGCGGTAAAGGAGAGTTCTTCTGATGTGCAGACGGAAGCCTCCGCAAAGAAGACTGCCGGAAAGCAGAGCGAATCCGTGAAGGAATCCGCGGCTGCGAAGACGACGGAAGCTGCAAAAGCGGCCGAACAGCCGACGAAGGCAGCCAATGCGGCAAAAGCGGCCGAGACGACAAAAACAGCCAATGCGGCAAAAGCAGCCAATGCGGCAAAAGCGACTGAGACGACAAAAGCGGCGGAACAGCCGACGAAAGCAGCCAATTCAGCGAAAACGGCCGAACAGCCCGTAAAGGCAGCCAATTCAGCAAAGGCGGCCGAACAGCCGATAAAGGCAGTCGAGCCGACAAAGGCGGCTGAACCAACGAAAGCGGCCGAACAGCCGACACAGGCCGCTGAGACCGCTCCCGCGCCGCAGTTCTGCGAGCACGAGTTCGGCGAGTGGATCATTACCCAGGAAGCGACCTGCAAGAATTCGGGTTCCAAGTACCGTGTCTGCCAAAAATGCGGTCAGGTCACGCAGACGACGTTTGCGGACGGCGACGCCCCGAATTATCACGAGTATGTGCATGTGACGGAAGGGGAACAGGGCTGTAAGTCGACCAGAGTTGAGTATGATCGGTGCAAATTCTGCGGCGCGAAGAAAAACTATGTAACATATCCTGCATTGGGACACAGTTATACGTGGGTGGAAACCGTAAAGGCGACCTGCCGCGGCGCCGGGTATGGCTACGATCAGTGTACCCGCTGCGGGGAACGTCAGTCGGAGCGGAAGTCAAGCGGACCGCTGGGACACCAGTATCAGGAAACGGTGGTTCCGCCTACCTGCAGTTCCACGGGATATACCGCTATAACATGCACCGTTTGCGGTTGGAGCGACAGGAAGGATTTTACAAGTAAGCTGCCTCACAATCTGACACTGTCGCAAACGACGCCGGCTACCTGTGACGCGTCCGCTACAGAGACCTGGAGCTGCGCGAATGGCTGCGGTTACGAGGAAACCCGTCAGACGGGCAGCCCGACAGGGCACAGCTGGAAGGAGACCGGCCGTACAAATGCGACCTGCCAAAGCGGAGGTTCGATCACATACCAGTGCGACAGCTGTGGTGCGAGCAGAACGGAAGAGATTCCGATAACAGGCCACAGATGGGTACTGAATCCCGACCGGATCGGCCTTAGTCACTGCGCTGACTGCGGTTTGGAAGCGCCTGATCCTAGCGCGGAACCGTAAAACAACTATATATGATTGGCCCCGGCCGGGCAGGTGGAATCTGCCGGCCGGGGCTGTTTTTTGTATTATGCCAGTGGCACCCTTTCTGTATATGTCCTGAGAGGCGGCTGCGTATGTCAGCCACAAATCGTCTGCCGCTCTTTTCGCGGTTCTGTCACGTGTTCAGCACTTTCGTCTGGAAGGCTTCCGGACTGATCTGTACGTTGGGGCCGAAATTCAGTTCCTTTAACTGGTCGCAGCCGCCGAAGACCCAGGCGTAGATCTTCTTCATGCCTTTTCCGCAGACTACCCGTTTTAACTGCTTGCAGTCCTTGAACGCGAAGGGCGGCAGGCTTGCCAGCTTGTCCGGCAGGATGATTTCCTCCAGACCGCAGCGGGCGAAGGTGTAGCCCCACAGGCTGGTAAGTCCGGCCGGGAGGTTCAGGTGATGGAGATTTACGCATCCGTCGAACAGAAACTCGCCCAGATCCGTGACCGTCTCCGGGATGTGGACGGAAGTGATCTCCGCGTGCCCGGCAAACAGCTGGTCGAAGAGGACGGTTACGGGGATCTCGTTGTAGGTGTCCGGGATCGTCACCTCGGCCTCGTCGCCCTGGTATCCTGCGACGCAATAGGTTCCGTTTTCCATCAGTTTATAAGTGAATTCCTGCATTGTCTTTTCCTTCTTTCTTATGAGACTGGCGCTTCCTTAGTATAACATACCGCAGCCATTGGCTGCAATCAAATTAAAAAAGAATCATCCTGTTCGTAGATGCACGTGCTATAAT
>CANRHU010000068.1 GCA_947630485.1 uncultured Lachnospiraceae bacterium | reverse complement strand
TCACGCTGCGGATCCGGAACCCAGCTGTCAACAGCATCCATCAGTTCAAGGATCTTGTCGCCCCACTCGCTGGAGGTGTCCTCAAGGGCCTTCAGAGCGGAACCCTGGATGATCGGTGTGTCATCGCCCGGGAACTCATACTCATTCAGCAGGTCACGGATCTCCATGTCAACCAGCTCAAGCAGCTCGGGATCGTCAACCATGTCGCACTTGTTCATGAAAACTACGATATAGGGCACGCCTACCTGGCGGGACAGAAGGATGTGCTCTCTGGTCTGAGCCATAACACCGTCGGTAGCGGCAACAACCAGGATCGCGCCGTCCATCTGAGCAGCACCGGTGATCATGTTCTTAACATAGTCAGCATGTCCTGGGCAGTCTACATGAGCGTAATGTCTCTTCGCGGTCTCATACTCTACATGGGCGGTGGAAATGGTAATTCCACGCTCTCTCTCTTCGGGAGCCTTGTCGATCTTATCGAACTCTACATACTCGCCGGTGCCGTTCCTGTCATGCAGGGTCTTGGTGATAGCGGCGGTCAGAGTGGTTTTGCCATGGTCTACGTGGCCGATGGTACCAATGTTGCAATGCGGCTTGGTTCTCTCAAATTTTGCTTTTGCCATTTTCTAAAGTCCTCCTTTATTAACCCCTTCCGGGCTTCCTATTGCCGGCGCCGTCTGACGCCAATTTTTTTGATACAGGCTAAACCCTATTATATGCTATATTGTCAGGTTTTTCAAGCCTATTCTGAAACAAAAATCACGGTTTATCTGCCCTTTTTCTCCGTAATAACTTTCTCCTGTACGGACTTCGGCACCTGCTCATATCGCTCAAAGAACATGGAAAAGTTGCCGCGTCCCTGGGTAGCGGAACGAAGATCCGTAGAGTATCCGAACATCTCTGCCAGCGGTACATATGCCTTAATCATCTTACCGCCGCCGATGTCCTCCATACCTTCGATACGACCGCGCCGGGAATTGATATCGCCGATAACGTCGCCCATATACTCTTCCGGCATGGTCACCTCTACCTTCATGATCGGCTCCATCAGCACGCATCCGGCCTTCTGCATGGCATCTTTAAACGCCATGGATCCGGCAATATGGAACGCCATCTCGCTGGAGTCTACCTCATGGTAAGAACCGTCGAATACGGTCGCATGAACGCCGAGTACCGGGAATCCACCCAAAATACCGGCTTTGGCCGCTTCCTCAATTCCTTCGCCGACTGCCGGAATATATTCCTTCGGAATGGCGCCGCCGACAACCTCGGAATCGAATTTGAAAGTCTCCTCCGCATTGGCATCCATCGGCTCGAAACGAACTTTACAATGTCCATACTGTCCGCGTCCGCCTGACTGTCTGGCATACTTGCTGTCCACCTCCACGGCCTTCGTGAAGGTCTCCTTGTACGCAACCTGAGGAGCTCCTACATTGGCTTCTACATGGAACTCGCGCAGCAGTCTGTCCACAATGATCTCCAGATGCAGCTCACCCATACCGGAAATGATCGTCTGACCGGTCTCCGGATTCGTAGAGGTGCGGAAGGTCGGATCTTCCTCTGCCAGCTTCGCCAGCGCCTCGCCCATCTTGCTCTGACCGGCTTTGGTCTTCGGCTCAATCGCGATGTCGATAACCGGCTCCGGGAATTCCATGGACTCCAGAATGACCGGATGCTGCTCATCGCAGATCGTATCGCCGGTTGTTGTAATCTTGAAGCCTACAGCCGCGGCGATATCGCCGGAGTAAACCTTCTCAAGCTCCTGGCGCTTGTTGGCGTGCATCTGAAGGATACGGCCAACACGCTCTTTCTTGCCCTTCGTCGCGTTCAGCACATAGGAACCTGCGTTCATGGTGCCGGAATATACGCGGAAGAACGCCAGCTTGCCGACAAACGGGTCGGTCATGATCTTGAACGCCAGAGCGGAGAACGGTTCCTCGTCGGAGGAATGCCTCTCGATCTCATTGCCCTCCAGATCCACGCCCTTGATGGCCGGAATGTCTGTTGGAGCCGGCATATACTCCAGAACCGCGTCCAGCATCTTCTGTACGCCCTTGTTCCGGTAAGCGGAACCGCAGCACACCGGGATCGCCGTGCATTCGCAGGTTCCCTTCCGAAGCGCTGCCTTCAGATCTTCCACGGAAGGCTCCTCGCCCTCCAGATACTGCATCATCAGATCGTCGTCCAGTTCGCAGATCTTCTCGACCAGTTCGGTGCGGTAAAGCTCCGCATCGTCCTTCATATCCTCGGGAATGTCCGTGATCGTGATGTCCTCGCCCTTGTCGTCATTATAGATGTAGGCCTTCATCTCGAACAGGTCGATGATCCCCTTGAAGTCATCCTCTTTGCCGATGGGCAGCTGCAGACAGATGGCGTTCTTGCCGAGTCTGGTGCGGATCTGCTCCACGGCTCCGTAGAAGTTGGCGCCCATGATGTCCATCTTGTTGATGAACGCCATACGGGGGACGTTATAGGTGTCGGCCTGACGCCATACGTTCTCCGACTGGGGCTCAACGCCGCCCTTCGCGCAGAAGACGCCTACGGCGCCGTCCAGCACGCGCAGGGAGCGCTCTACTTCGACGGTAAAATCAACGTGTCCGGGAGTGTCGATAATATTGATACGGTGCTCCAAAGCGCCCGGCTTCGGCTTTCCGTTCTCCTGCAGGGTCCAGTGGCAGGTGGTGGCGGCGGAAGTGATCGTGATTCCTCGCTCCTGCTCCTGCTCCATCCAGTCCATGGTAGCCGTACCCTCGTGAGTGTCACCGATCTTATAGTTCACCCCGGTGTAGTACAAAATTCGTTCTGTCAATGTGGTCTTACCCGCATCGATGTGGGCCATGATTCCGATATTCCTGGTCCGCTCTAACGGATATTCTCTTCCTGCCAATTGTAATTCCTCCTAAACCATTAGAACCTGTAATGCGCAAACGCCTTGTTCGCCTCTGCCATCTTGTGCATATCTTCTTTTCTCTTTACAGAAGCTCCGGTGTTGTTCGCGGCATCCATAATCTCGTTGGCCAGTCTCTCCTCCTGGGTCTTCTCGCCCCTCTTACGGGAGAACATGGTCAGCCAACGAAGCGCCAATGCCTGCCGTCTCTCCGGCTTTACCTCCAACGGCACCTGATAGGTAGCGCCGCCGACACGTTTCGCCTTGACTTCCAGTACCGGCATGATGTTGTTCATCGCTTCCTCGAATACCTCAAGCGCGTCCTTACCGGTCTTCTCAGCCACACGGTCAAAGGCATGGTATACAATCTTCTGGGCAACACCCTTCTTGCCGTCCAACATGATGTTGTTGATCAGCTTCGTCACAACCTTATTGTTGTAGATCGGGTCTGCCAATACATCTCTCTTCTGAGTATGTCCTTTACGTGGCACGTTACTTCCCTCCTTAACTAAATACGTTAATTCATCGGTACTCACATATCCCCGCACGCGGCACGCCTCCGCGGTCCGCCGTGCGCTGTGGCATAAAATGTGTCCATGCCCGGTCAGTATCTATTATTCCCTGCAACCAACAGGTACAATATCACAAATCCGGGATAACTTACACTTTATAACTTGTTGTGGTACACAGTTTATCAGGTTCTTGCCTCCCTCTGCGTCAGACGGGAAACGCGAACTCCGCTGCGCTCCGTTTGCGCAGCACATCTGCTCCGCAGATGCTTACTTCTTGGCCTTCGGCCTCTTCGCGCCGTACTTGGAACGGGCCTGCTTGCGGTTAGCTACGCCGGCAGTATCCAGAGTACCTCTGATGATGTGGTAACGAGTACCGGGCAGATCCTTGACACGGCCGCCGCGGATCAGGACAACGCTGTGCTCCTGAAGGTTGTGGCCCTCGCCGGGGATATAGCTGGTAACCTCGATCCCATTGGAAAGACGTACACGGGCAATCTTTCTCAGAGCAGAATTCGGCTTCCTCGGTGTGGCCGTCTTAACGGACGTGCACACGCCTCTCTTCTGCGGAGAAGAAAGATTCGTGGACTTCTTCTGCAGGGAGTTATAGCTCTTCTGCAGGGCCGGCACCGTAGACTTCTTAACAGAAGTCTGTCTTCCCTTTCTCACTAACTGGTTGAATGTTGGCATTCATTTCACCTCCTGTGATATTGTGTCTGTGGTTGCTGTATATCAGCTTTTGCGCACAAAAACGCCTCGTGTTTTCGCACGCCCTCCAATTATAAACAGATTCCGAAGGAATGTCAAGAAAAAAATTACGCGTAGCTGTGAATTCCGGGAATAAACGTATTCACGCCGATATATGTAAACAAAACGCACACGAACCCGATTACCGCAAACCAGGCCGCGCGCTTTCCGCGCCATCCCTTGTTCAGCCGCAAATGCAGATACAGCGCGTAGATGATCCAGGTGATCAGCGACCAGGTCTCCTTCGGATCCCAGGACCAGTAGCTGCCCCAGGCGCGTTCCGCCCAGATGGAACCGCTGACAATCACAAAAGTAAGAAACAAAAATCCCAGGGATACCGCCCTGTAGCTGATAATATCAAGTCGATCGTAATCCGGAATATGCTTTTTCCAGAAATCATGACTTTCCCTCCCCTGCTTTAAGAGGAACATAAACGACACGGCAAAGGACACCCCGAAAGCCCCGTAGGAAATGATCGCCGTGGACACATGGATCCCCAGCCAGTTGCTGCGCAGGGCCGGCATCAGCTCCCGCACCTCCCGGCTCTGCATCGCCGCATAACCGATCAGCAGAAAAATGACAGGCGTCACGAAGGTCCCCAGTGCCAGAAAATGATATCTGTGGACAAACACCAAAAAACAGAGACAAATCCCCCATGCAAAGCTGGTGGCAAATTCATACTGGTTGGTCAGAGGAAGCCGTCCGGCACCGACGCCACGGACGATAAGCGCCGCCGTATGCAGCACAAAGGCCACCGTGATGATCCATCCGGCCAGCCGCGCCGCCTTCTCATTCTTCATGGCAAAAAAGATAAAATACAAAACCATGGAAACCAGATACAGAACCATGACCGCCGTAAACAATGTATTTTCAACCGCAAGAAACTGACTGCTGTCCATAATGTCCTCCTAAATCCATCTCTGATTTTCTGTTTTCAGTGCCTTTCTTCTTTCTTTTCCTCCTATTCACCGCCCGGCTGTCCTTCTCCGTTTTCCTCAGCTTTCCCGCCGTATTTTGCCAGCTCTTCCAGAAAATACGCCCCTGTCTTCCGGCTTTTTCCGGCGAGCGCCCAGGTTCCGTCTTCCCTCTGTACAGCCCAAACCTCTTCCGGCTGCAGATAAAAAGCCAGAATCAGCGACAGCATAACCAGCACACCGCCTGCGGCAGCCACAGGAGTAAACGGATCCCGTTTGATCTGAATCAGCGTATACTGCCGCGGCTCTTCAAACAAAATACCATAGTCCTCCACCGTGATGATTTGCCCTTCCGTCAGCACATTCATGCCAAGGATCTGATCATGGTAATAAAGCGTGTACAGATAACCCGGATTGCGAAGCGCCGGGGATGCCGTCATCGGCATACCGTCCGCCCCCTGCACATAATCCGGATAAAAGGCGTTGAAGACGACCGCCAAGCCTTCCATGTCCTCTACCAGCGCATATTCACCGGTGCAGAGCACGCCCTCCTGCAGAAGCTCCTGTCCCTTGTAAATCTGCACATTGGCGGCCCAACCGGTAGAATTCTGATAAAATTTCATACCGTAAACAGAAAGAGGGTGATTGACGCTGACGACACCGGACGCACTTGCAGCCGCCCCGGCAGTCCCGGCCGCTTCTCCGGCCCCGGCGTCAGTCTGATCTCCGCCCGCAATTTCGGCAGACGGACGCAGCACCGTCATCGCGGTCTCATACTGTTCTACCGTAGCGTCCTCCCGCAGCTTCACCTGAAAATCATCGATCCGAAGCTCATAGCCTGTGTCGCCGATCGGCTTCGTCTGGCCGGGAACCCCGTATACCGTATACTGCACCTGAAACATCTGCCCCAATCCAAAGCCGCCAATCACAACCAGCATTCCAAAATGGCACAGCCACGCGCCCCAGATGCCGGCGCGATGCCTGACCGCATAGCAGACAGCGAAGGAAGCGGAAGCATCCGGCACAGGCGTATCCTCACTAACGACAGATTCTTTCACACCCGCATTCTGAGGCAGCTGCGCTGCCGAGGCAACTCCCCGAACCTCCTTGCGGAAGCCCAGCCGCCGAAATACCTCCTCCGGTTTTTCCGCCGTGACCGCCGCGGGCACGCCGTTCCATTCCGCCAGCCGTTTCAGGGGAGTAAATCCCTCTCTCATCCGTCTTATCAAAGCCGGAAAACGCAGCACATTACAGGCGAGCAGATTCGCACACAAAAACAGCGTCAAGCCGACGAACCACCAACAATGAAACACATCATCCAGACGGAACAGCAGGATCGCTCCCGCCAGGGATTCCGCATAATTCGCCATATAATAGGCCGTCGTCTGTCCCTGGGGAATCAGGCTTCCCACCGTGCACGCCAAAGCCAATATCGCCAACAGGATGACCGCACATTTCATCGAACACAGAAAACGACCGGCCCGTTTTATTCGATCCATATCTATCTCCCCTGTCTCGCACCATGCATTTTCCTGCATGTACCCGAACATACAACAAGGGCCGGAAGCCGCGCCCCCAGCCCTCGCTTTCCATTTACACCGTCACGTATCTTATCGGCCGCCCAAAAGCTCCATGGCTTCTGCCGTCAGCTCCGCGCATTTATCCAGACACTTCCTGGACAGTGTAGAATTATGGGCGCCTTCGCTGTTTTCCACGTAGCAGAAGTCCCAATACCACTGGGCGCTGCGGTACAAGTCCCGAACCTCATTCAGCTGATCCTCAGACATCTCTCCAGCGGACACCGCAGCTGCCAACGCGTCCTTAAGCTCTGCCAGATTCTGCCCGGCTTCCGTCTCGCGGCCCGTAATCTCCGTCTGAATTTCCTTCACCTTCGCCGCTATATCCGTCTCGCCGTGACACTGCACACACGTGTCCAGAATCGCCTGATTCGCCAGTGGGCTTTCCCACTTATGGCTGGTATAGGTCTTTCCCTTCTCCGTAACCACCGCCATATGACAGTCCGCACAGTTCATACCAAAGCCCACATGGACGCTGCCCTCGCCGAGATACGTCTCAAATTCCGGATGCTGCGCCTTAAGCATAGCGGTTCCGGTACTTTCCTGAGTCCAATCAGAAAATCCGATTTCATCGTAATACGCAAGGATCGCCTCCGGATCCATGGCCGCAACGCTTGTATACGGCATCATAGTCTCCTTCGTATCCGGGGCAAAATAATACTCGATATGGCACTGCCCGCAGGATAATGTGGACGGATCAATACCATCCATCTCGCTGCCAAGCGCATTCGTCACATAGGAGTGCGTCACGACAAGCTGTCCGCCGTTTCCGGCCTGGTTTTCATGGCAGTTATAGCAGCTGATATTCTCCACCATCTGCGCGTGGGTCTCATTAAAATCATACTTGTAAGCCTCCACGCCCATATCGTTCACCAGCTTTGTATAATCCGGCGTCTTGCAGGTCAGACAGTTCGCCAGGGGATGCGGCCTCTCCGTCTCAGCCACATCTTCAAGCGTATAGGTATGGGCTACAGCGCTGGTATAATCCTTCGCAAACCCAAATCCCTCGTAAAGCGACACAATATACGGATCCTCCTCCGTATAGGCAATCCTGTAATTATTATCATTATTCGCCCGGTACGACGCTACAATCTCCGGGTAGATGGCCTCCCACTCATCTGCGGAAACCACGCCATTTGCACGCGAAGGCGACGGCGCATCCACCTGTTTGTAGACAATGACGCCTGCCGGAGCCGGAATAATCGCGCTGAGCGCCTGCTGAAGCGGACCGGATACCGCAATCACAGCTACGGCAGCCACAGCCATCACAGCCAGGCCGATAAAATTCTTCTTATTTGAGTTTGTCTTTCGCATAGTACTGCCCTCCCCAAAGTGAAGCGATTCCATTCATATTTTACATGACATTGAAATCAAAGTCAATGCATAAACCTGTCATTTCGGGGTTTTTCGGAGACGAAATTTTCTATTTTCTGCCGACTGCTCCTCTGTCTCCTGTCATAGCGGAACAGCCCGTACAGCCTCCTCCGCAGTTCCCGGTACAGCCAGTACATCCTGTGCAGCCCGCGCAGCCGGTTCTGCCCGCCTTTAAATCCTTCACTTTCCTAATCAGTATCGCAAGTACCGCCCCGCCGATTAGCAAAACGATTATAATGTCCGCCAACATAAGATATATCTTCCCTCCAGTCTGTGCTGCCGCGCTGCGGGCCGTCTTCCGAACGTCCCGTGCATTCTCATTATAATCAGGAGTATGAAAAAAGTCAATCATTTTGAGAATGAATTTCAATAACGGAATTTGCAGACCACTTCTCCCTTTTCCATCAGCACAGCAAACTGGCTGACCAAACGGAACAGGCCGCTCCGAAAGGAACAGCCTGCCCAATACCGCTTACGCGGCCATATGCGTATTATTCCGTAACCGGATCGCCGTCCTCCGCCTCTTCCGCATCGGACTCTCCCAGTTCTTCCTCCAGCCCGTCGTCCAGAGCGTCCAGTTCCTCATCCGTCAGATCCTCTTCCTCATCCAGATCATCCATCATCGCGGACGGCTCCTTTTTCAGGGCTTCCTCGTCCAGATCATCCTCTTCCTCATCGAGCATAATCTGATCATCCTTGTTTACATCCGTACTCAGCGTCACCGAGCGGTAGCGCTTCATACCGGTTCCTGCCGGAATCGGCTTGCCGATCAGCACGTTCTCCTTCAAGCCGATCAGATGATCGATCTTTCCGTTAATCGCTGCCTCCGTCAGAACCTTGGTGGTCTCCTGGAAGGAAGCTGCGGACAGGAAGGAATCGGTTGCCAGGGAAGCCTTGGTGATTCCCAGCATAACCTGTTTGCCCTGCGCGGGCTCCTTGCCCTCAGCGACCAGCCGCTCATTCATATCCTCAAATTCCAGCACGTCCATGGAAACGCCGGGCAGCAGATCGCTGTCGCCGCTCTCCTCCACGCGCACCTTCTTCAACATCTGGCGCACGATAATCTCGATGTGCTTATCGTTGATCTCCACGCCCTGCAGACGGTAAACCCTCTGAACCTCGCGGAGCATGTAATCCTGCACGGAACGGACGCCCTTGATTCGCAGAATATCATGCGGATTTACGCTTCCTTCTGTCAGTTCATCGCCGGCGCCGATCTCCTGGCCGTCAGCCACCCGAAGGCGGGAACCGTAGGGGATCAGATAAGTCTTGGAATTGCCGGTCTCATTGTCCGTAACGACTACTTCACGCTTCTTCTTGGTGTCCTTGATGGCAACTACACCAGGAATCTCCGTGATGATCGCCAGGCCCTTCGGCTTACGGGCCTCAAAAAGCTCCTCAACACGGGGAAGACCCTGTGTGATATCGCTTCCGGCCACGCCGCCCGTGTGGAAGGTACGCATCGTCAGCTGGGTACCGGGCTCACCGATGGACTGGGCGGCGATAATGCCGACCGCCTCGCCAACCTGAACCGGCTGTCCGGTCGCCAGATTCGCGCCGTAGCACTTGGAGCAGACGCCGATGTGGGACTTACAGGTCAGGACCGTGCGAATCTTCACACTGTCTCTTCCGGTCTTGGCAAGCACCTTAACGACAGCCGCGGCACGGGCCGGAGTACACATATGATTCGCCTTCACAACCACCTCTCCGGTATCCGGATCGGTAATCGTCTCAGCGATAAATCTTCCGGTCAGGCGCTCCTGCAGACTCTCAATGGTCTCCTCGCCGTCCATGAAGCCTTTGATCTCCATATAAGGAATCTCTTTGCCCTCGCAGCAATCCACTTCACGGATAATAAGATCCTGGGACACATCCACCAAACGTCTGGTCAGGTAACCGGAGTCGGCGGTACGCAGCGCCGTATCCGACAGGCCCTTGCGGGCGCCGTGCGCGGATATGAAATACTCCAAAACATCCAGTCCCTCACGGAAATTGGACTTAATCGGCAGCTCAATGGTATGGCCGGTGGTATCCGCCATCAGGCCGCGCATACCGGCCAGCTGTTTGATCTGCTTATCAGAACCGCGGGCGCCGGAATCTGCCATCATGAAGATATTATTGTATTTATCCAGTCCGGACAGCAGGTCGTGCGTCAGCTGATCGTCCGTATTCTTCCAGGTCTCGATGACCTCTTTGTAGCGCTCGTCCTCTGTGATCAGACCACGGCGGTAATTCTTGGCAATCCGGTCTACCGTCGCCTGCGCGTCCGCGATCAGCTGCGGCTTGCTCTCCGGCACGGTCATGTCGGAGATGGAAACGGTCATGGCTGCCTTTGTGGAATACTTATAGCCGATGGCCTTGATATCGTCCAGGGTTTCCGCCGTCTGGCTGGCGCCGTGGACATTGATTACCTTCTCCAGAATCTGCTTGCACTGCTTCTTGCCTACGTGGAAATCCACCTCCAGCTTCAGCTCATTACCCGGAATCGAGCGATCCACAAAGCCCAGATCCTGCGGAATAATCTCATTGAAAATGAAACGTCCTACCGTGGATTCAATGATGCCGGTCTTCACTTCGCCGTCCGGCATGGTCTTCTTCACACGGACCTTAACGCGGGAATGAAGCGTGACCGCTCCGTTCTCATAAGCCAGGATCGCTTCGTTTGGATTGCGGAAAATCATTCCCTCTCCCTTGGCGCCGGGCCTTTCCTGCGTCAGGTAGTAGATGCCCAGAACCATATCCTGGGAGGGCACCGCAACCGGTCCGCCGTCTGACGGCTTCAACAGGTTATTCGGCGACAGAAGCAGGAAACGGCACTCCGCCTGGGCCTCCACGGACAGCGGCAGATGGACAGCCATCTGGTCGCCGTCGAAGTCGGCGTTAAAAGCGGTACATACGAGCGGATGAAGCTTGATCGCCTTGCCTTCCACCAGAATCGGCTCGAAAGCCTGGATGCCCAGCCTGTGCAGTGTAGGCGCGCGGTTCAGCATCACAGGATGCTCCTTAATAACATCATCCAGCACATCCCAGACCTCGGGCTGCCAGCGCTCTACCATCTTCTTGGCGTTCTTGATATTATGGGCGGTGCCGTTGGCGACCAGCTCCTTCATGACGAACGGTTTAAACAGCTCCAGCGCCATCTCCTTGGGCAGGCCGCACTGGTAGATCTTTAACTCCGGTCCTACCACGATAACGGAACGTCCGGAATAGTCCACACGCTTACCCAGAAGGTTCTGACGGAAACGGCCCTGCTTACCCTTTAACATATCGGAAATGGACTTCAGCGCCCGGTTTCCGGGGCCTGTCACGGGACGGCCGCGTCTGCCGTTGTCGATCAGCGCGTCCACCGCTTCCTGAAGCATACGCTTCTCATTGCGGACGATAATGTCCGGAGCGCCCAGCTCCAAAAGTCTCGCAAGACGGTTATTGCGGTTGATGATCCTGCGGTACAGGTCATTCAGATCGGAGGTGGCAAAGCGGCCGCCATCCAGCTGTACCATCGGGCGGATATCCGGCGGAATCACCGGAATAACGGTCATAACCATCCACTCCGGCTTGTTGCCGGAGCTGCGGAACGCCTCCACGACCTCCAGCCGTTTGATAATCCTGGCTCTCTTCTGACCGGTAGAATCCTTAAGCTCCGCCCGCAGCGTCTCTGAATCCTTATCCAGATCGATCGCCTTTAAGAGCTCCTGGATCGCCTCGGCGCCCATTCCGACGCGGAACGCGCCGGCGCCGTATTTCTCCAGCTCTTCCCGATATTCTTTCTCCGAAAGCACCTGCTTATACTGCAGATGGGTGTCTCCTGGATCCAGTACAATGTAGGACGCAAAGTACAGCACCTTCTCCAGCACTCTGGGGGACAGATCCAAAATCAGTCCCATCCGGCTGGGGATGCCCTTAAAATACCAGATATGGGACACCGGCGCCGCCAGGGCAATATGCCCCGTGCGCTCACGGCGAACGCTGGCCTTGGTCACCTCAACGCCGCAGCGGTCGCAGATCAGGCCCTTATAACGGATCTTCTTATATTTGCCGCAATGACATTCCCAGTCCTTGCTCGGCCCGAAAATACGCTCGCAGAACAGACCGTCCTTCTCAGGTTTTAAGGTTCTGTAGTTGATCGTCTCAGGCTTTTTCACCTCACCGTGGGACCACTGCAGAATCATCTCCGGGGAGGCCAGACCGATCTTTATCGCATCGAATGTCAACGGTTGGTAAGTTTCATTCATCTCAGGCATATAAGTGATACTCCCTTCTATATGATATCTTCCAGTCGCGGTTCGCACCGCATCGATATTCTGTTACCAGACAACATACGGATTATTCCTCTTCGTAATCGTCGTCATCCGTTCCTTCATCATCGAAGGGATAGTCGTAATCGTCATAGGAATCCTTCTCCACATCCACCAGCTCGCCGCCGCGGAATTCCTGGGACTGATAACCGTAACGCTCAAAATCCTGTCCCTGATCGTAGCCCGCATCGCCCTCAATGATCGCTTTCATCTCGGTATCGCCGTAGTCCACGCTCTCCGTCAGCTCAACCTCTGTGTTATCGTCCCGCAGGACTCTCACATCGAGTCCCAGAGACTGCAGCTCCTTCAGAAGAACCTTGAACGACTCCGGAATGCCGGCCTCGGGAATATTCTCGCCCTTGATAATGGCCTCATAGGTCTTCACACGGCCAACCACATCGTCGGACTTGACTGTCAGGATCTCCTGCAGCGTGTAAGATGCACCGTAGGCCTCAAGAGCCCACACCTCCATCTCGCCGAAACGCTGGCCGCCGAACTGCGCTTTGCCGCCTAACGGCTGCTGCGTTACCAGGGAGTATGGGCCGGTGGAACGTGCATGGATCTTATCGTCCACCAGGTGATGGAGTTTCAGGTAATGCATATGGCCGATGGTAACCGGGCTGTCAAAGAACTCGCCGGTACGGCCGTCGCGCAGTCTGACCTTACCGTCCCTGCGGATAGGCACGCCCTTCCACAGCTCCCTATGCTCCAGATGGCTCCCGAGATACTCCATAACTGCCGGGTCTAAGGAATCCTTGTATTTCTCCCGGAAATCCTCCCACTCACCGTTCACATAGTCATTCGCCATATCCAGCGTATTCATAATATCCTTCTCATCCGCGCCGTCGAATACCGGCGTAGACACGGAAAATCCCAGCGCCTTAGCCGCAAGACTCAGATGGGTCTCCAGCACCTGCCCGATGTTCATACGGGACGGCACGCCCAGCGGATTCAGCACGATATCCAGCGGACGGCCATTGGGCAGGAACGGCATATCCTCCACAGGCAGCACGCGGGACACAACGCCCTTATTGCCGTGACGGCCAGCCATCTTGTCGCCGACAGAGATCTTCCTCTTCTGGGCAATATAAATCCGAACCTTCTGGTTCACGCCGGGAGACAGCTCATCGCCGTTCTCCCTGGTAAATACCTTCGCGTCCACCACGATACCGTAAGCGCCATGGGGCACCTTTAAGGACGTATCGCGGACCTCGCGGGCCTTCTCTCCGAAGATCGCCCGCAGCAGCCGCTCCTCAGCCGTGGGTTCATTCTCGCCCTTGGGGGTCACCTTGCCGACCAGGATATCCTGCGCGCGGACTTCCGCGCCAATCCGGATGATACCGCGCTCGTCCAGATCCTTTAAGGCATCCTCGCCGACGCCCGGAACATCACGGGTAATCTCCTCCGGCCCCAGCTTCGTGTCGCGGGCCTCCGCCTCATACTCCTCAATGTGGACGGATGTATAGACGTCGTCCTGCACCAGCTTCTCACTTAACAGAACCGCGTCCTCGTAGTTATAACCTTCCCAGGTCATGAATCCGATCAACGGGTTCTTACCTAATGCCAGTTCCCCGTTCTGGGTGCACGGGCCGTCCGCGATGACCTCGCCGGCCTCTACATGATCGCCCTTAAAAACGATGGGCTTCTGATTATAACAGGTGGACTGATTGCTTCTCTGGAACTTGGTCAGGCGGTAAGTGTCGCGCACGCCGTCCGCATCCCGCTTGATAATAATCTCATTGGAAACGGAGCGCTCAACGATACCGGCATTCTTCGCAATGACGCAAACGCCGGAGTCCACGGCCGCCTTTCCTTCCATACCGGTTCCCACAACGGGAGCCTCGGTATTCAAAAGCGGAACCGCCTGCCGCTGCATGTTGGAGCCCATCAGCGCACGGTTCGCATCGTCGTTCTCCAGGAACGGGATCATGGATGTCGCCACAGAAAATACCATCTTCGGGGACACGTCCATCAGGTTGATACTTGTCTTCTGGAACGAGGACGTCTCAGCCTTAAAACGTCCCGTAACATTATTATTGATAAAATGGCCGTCCGCGTCCAGCGGCTCGTTCGCCTGGGCGACAACGAAATTATCTTCCTCATCTGCCGTCAGGTAAACGACTTCCTCGGTAACGCGCGGATTCTTCGGATCCGTCCGGTCCACGATCCGGTAAGGCGCCTCCACGAATCCGTAAATGTTCACACGGGCATAGGTGGCCAGCGAATTGATCAGACCGATATTCGGACCTTCAGGCGTCTCAATGGGGCACATACGGCCGTAATGGGTATAGTGCACGTCGCGGACCTCGAATCCCGCGCGGTCTCTGGAAAGGCCGCCCGGGCCCAGCGCCGACAGACGCCGCTTGTTGGTCAGCTCCGCCAGAGGATTGTTCTGATCCATGAACTGGGACAGCTGGGAGCTTCCGAAGAACTCCTTCACCGCCGCCGTCACGGGTTTAATATTGATCAGGGACTGCGGCGTAATGCCGTCGATATCCTGCGTCGTCATGCGCTCACGCACCACGCGCTCCATGCGGGCCAGACCAATGCGGTACTGGTTCTGCAGAAGCTCGCCCACAGCACGGATCCGGCGGTTCCCCAGATGATCGATATCATCGGAGGTGCCAATCTGCTGCTCTAAGTGCATATTATAGTTAATGGAGGCGATAATGTCTTCCTTCGTGATGTGCTTCGGAATCAGCTCCCGCACATTCCGGCGCAGGACGCGCTTTAACTCCTCCGTATCCTCTCCATATTCATCCAGCATAGGCTTTAACACGGGGTAGAATACTAACTCTGCCACCCCCACCTCGGAAGCGGGGAAGGGCACATAGTTCTCCAGATTCACCATCATATTGGAGAGGACCTTAACATTGCGGTCTACGCCCTGAATCCATACGTATTCGACCGCAGCGTTCTGGATGGCCTCGCCGGTTTTCTTATCCAGCTGCTGCCCGGCCGTCGCCAGAACCTCGCCGGTATTCGGATCAATCACGTCCTCCGCCAGCGTATGGCCCTTCAGACGGTTGCCGAAGGACAGTTTCTTATTAAATTTATAACGTCCGACTCTCGCTAGGTCGTATCTTCTCGGATCAAAGAACATACTGTTAAGCAGGCTCTCCGCGCTGTCTACGGAAAGCGGCTCGCCCGGGCGGATCTTCTTATATAATTCCAGCAGGCCGTCCTGATAATTGTCAGAAACGTCCTTGCCGAAGCTTGCCAGAAGCTTGGGCTCCTCGCCGAACAGATCAATAATCTCCGCGTTCGTCCCGTAACCAAGGGCACGGATCAGCACGGTTACAGGCACTTTCCTGGTTCTGTCGACGCGGACATAGAACACGTCGTTGGAATCCGTATCATACTCAAGCCATGCGCCGCGGTTAGGAATCACCTGGCAGGCGAACAGCTCTTTACCCACTTTATCACGGGTGACCGTATAATAGATGCCGGGGGAACGCACCAGCTGGCTGACAATCACGCGCTCTGCGCCATTGATCACAAACGAACCGGTATCAGTCATGAGCGGAAGGTCTCCCATGAAGATCTCATGCTCATTAATCTCATCCTTATCTTTATTACAAAGTCTGACCTTCACCTTCAATGGTGCCGCATAGGTCGCATCCCGTTCCTTGCATTCGTCGATACTGTATTTGATATCATCCTTACATAATGTAAAATCGACAAATTCCAGGCTTAAGTGTCCCGCGAAGTCCGCGATCGGAGAGATGTCCTCGAAAACTTCCTTCAGGCCCTCGTCCAAGAACCACTGATACGAGGTCTTCTGGATTTCGATCAGGTTCGGCATCTCAAGAACTTCTTTCCGTCTTGAGAAGCTCATTCTTTCGCTTTTTCCTGCTGGCACAGGACGCATTCTGCTTTTCTCCATTGACGTTTCACCCCTGTTTTCTAATCTTTGTCACTGCCATTTGGGCACAAAAAGCTACTGCACGCATAAGATTCCACAATAGTGCACTTTCCATAGTATCATACCGATGTCAAGGTGTCAAGGATTTTTTTGCCCGGTTTTTCAGCTTTTTCTTGCTTTTTTCTTACATCTGTGCTACAATATTTGGACTGACAATGAGCAGTGCCTTTCAATCATCTTATATATGGAGGTATTACCCCATGGACAGATTCTTAAACGTATTACTGATTATTTTCATTGTGGTAGTTGTCGTCCTGGCTGTCCTGTATTTTCTCGGCCGCCGTCTCCTGAGTTCCGAAGTTTAATATAGACGAAATCACCCGCAAACCCTTGTGGTTAGCGGAAATTTTTTGTCAATATT
>CANRHU010000067.1 GCA_947630485.1 uncultured Lachnospiraceae bacterium | reverse complement strand
TGTTGCCACCGATTCACCGGAGGTAATCGACCGCCAATGCACTGCTATGATGTCATTCTTTATGTAAGGTTGACTAACGAATGGTACGCTAAAGATACCAGCAAGAAAATACGCGCCGTCATGAAGGCCCGAGGGGAGGCCGGGGAGCGGCTGTGCACCACCCCGCCTTATGGTTATCAGAAAGATAAGACTGATGGGAAACAATGGGTTGTTGACGAAACAGCGGCGGCGGTTGTGCGGCGGATCTACCGTCTCTGCCTGGACGGTTACGGACCGACCCAGATCGCGCGAATCCTGCAGGCGGATGGATTACTTACACCATCGGCGTACCGGTTACAGATGGAGCAGACCGGCAGGAAGGTTCTTCCGGACGAAGCGTGCAGGTGGAACCAGAAGTCGGTTGCCGGGATTCTGAGCCGGCCGGAATATCAGGGACATACCGTGAATTTCAAAACCTACCGGCAGTCTTATAAGACCAAGAAGAAATGCTACAACCCGGCGGACAGGCAAATGGTATTCCATAACACACATGAAGCCATTATAGACGAGGACACATGGAACCGGGTGCAGACCCTGCGGGAAAACAGAAGACGCCCCGCCCGCCTCGGCAGGTCCAATCTGTTTTCAGGCGCTGCGTGCTGCGCTGACTGCGGGGCAAAAATGTACTACTGCACCAGCAGGAATTTTGAGACCCGTCAGGACTATTTCGTCTGCTCCACCTCCAGAAGGCTGGGCAGGAATGTCTGCGGTTCTCATTTCATACGGGCGGTGGTGCTGGAACAGCGAGTGTTCGCGCATATCCGGCTTGTCGCTGCCTGCATCAAAGATCATGAAGACGAATTCCGTACCGCCATGGGCGCGCAGAAAGAAAGTGAGCTCCGCAGGCAGTTAAACCATAAAAGGCAGCTGGCGGATCGGGCGACGGAACGCATCGAAGAACTGGGGCAGCTTTTCAAACACATTTATGAAGATCATCTGAAAGGCGCGCTTACGGACGCCCGCTATCAGGCGCTTTCCGAGGACTATGAAAGAGAAGAGAAAGAACTTCGCGCGCAGCTGGCGCGGCTTGAAAAAGAACTATCGCAACAGGCTGAGTCCGCCAGGCAGCTGGAGACGTTTATCGTCTGGATGAAAAATCATCAGGATATGGAAAAACTGGACGCTGCCGCCCTGAATGCGGTCGTCAAAACGGTATTGATCCATTCTCCCGACAAGTCCGGCGGGCACAGGCAACAGAAGGTCGATATTGTTTATAATGCGGTCGGAATCATTCCGGACTCGCTGCTTTTCGAAATCATGCGGCGGTAGCATATCTTATGGCGGCCGCGCTGGGGCTGCCGGGGATCCTTTAGGCGCGGCGCTGTTTTTGAGTCGCTTACGCGCTGTTATATTTTTCCGAAATTGCCGCTTGAAAACATGACACAAAAGGTGTACAATACTCCCATGGAGCGAAAGGAGGATTTGCCATGGCCACGATTTATGAGAAACTTAAAATGATGAGGGAGAACGCCGGCCTGCGGCAGGGACAGATCGCGGACTATCTGGGAGTGACTCAGGCTTTCATATCAAAGGTTGAAACCGGAGAGAGGAACCTCTCTGTTGATCAGTTGGAAAGTGTTGTGAATCTTTATGGATATAGTCTTGCTGCCTTTGCAGATACGGAGGAAGAGCCCCATCCGATCCGATTTGCTTTCAAAGCACAGGATGTCAGCCAGGAAGATCTGCGTATCATTGCCGATATAGGGAAGATTGCGATCAACAGCAGATTCATGGCGAAGGCACTGGAGGGATCGAATGTTGGATAAGCTGGATCTTAGCACAAAAGCACAGGAACTAAGGGAATTGCTGGGAGAAGATGCCAATTCGCCGGTTGACATTTTTTCTCTTGCGAACCAGATTGATGGACTTACACTCGTGTTTTATCCTCTCGGAGAAAACATCAGCGGAATGTGCGTCCGGGATAATATAATAAAACTGATAGCGATTAACTCGACTATGTCATATGGCCGTCAGCGGTTTTCACTTGCCCATGAGTTGTACCATCTGTATTTCGATGATGAATCGGGCTTTAATGTCTGCTCCAAAAGGCTTGACCCCAAAAGTGAGAATGAGAAGTGCGCGGATCAGTTTGCCTCCTATTTTCTCGCGCCATACAAGTCTTTGAGGGCGGCAATAAAGAAAGCTGCCGGTGACGGCCAGCTATCGATACAGCATGTTATTGCGCTTGAGCAATATTTTGGGATGAGTCATCTGGCAATGTTCTGGCGGCTGGTCTCAGAGGGGTATCTTTCTTCTGACAAACTTAAAGATTATAGTTCCGGAGTTATGTCTGCAGCAAGACACCTCGGATTTGATGATAAGTTGTATAGGCCGACACCTATTGAATCGCAGAAAAGAACGTATGGGTACTATCTGAAGCAGGTAGAGGAGTTACGGCAAAAAGACCTGGTCTCTTCGGGGAAGATCGACGAGCTGCTGCTTGATGCTTTCCGTGACGATATCGCGTTCGGCCTGGATGAAGATGATCAGGGAGGGGAGGCTGTTGACTGAGAAGTATTTTTTTGATACAGATTGTCTCTCCGCTTTTCTTTGGGTTCGTGAGGAGTGCATTCTGGCGAGGTTATATGCAGGAAGAATTATTTTGCCTGCGCAAGTTTATCATGAGCTTCAGAAAGTTCCTCATCTTCTGGCGCGGGTCGAGACGTTGAAGGATAATGGGTATCTTTCCGTTGAGAGTATGGAAGCCGGTTCTGAGGAATACAACGATTACCTGCAGATGACAACCTCGCCCGAAGCAGGGATGAGAATCATCGGCAGAGGCGAAGCTGCCGGAATCGCTATGGCGAAACAAAGAAATGGAACGCTTGCCAGCAATAATCTGCGCGATATCCTGCCATATGTGGAGAAATATGAGATCTCACATATTACGACCGGGGATATTCTGATTGAAGCCATGGACGCCGGAATCATTACAGAAGCAGAGGGCAACACCATCTGGTCGGATATGATTCGAAAACGCCGTATGCTTCCGACAGCGACTTTCTCTGAGTATTTAACGAACTGCCGTTAGACGGAAAAGGAAGAAAAAGGACATACCACGATTAAGGTGATATGTCCTTTTTGTTTGCATTCTGTACGGCAGCTGCCTTATCCCAGTTTGTTGGTTGATACTGTTTTATGAGCGGCCGCCGAAAGAAGGCTTCTTTATGTAAATCCGAATCGGCCGCGGGACGTGGCCTCTGCGTTCTTTATTATCCCCGCTTCATGTCTACCGAATTTAGCTTTTTAAAATGCATGTTTAACCGGAGATTTCCGTTGAAAACAAATCCGGGCGAAAGCGTGACATTTTGAAAGGTTAAAGATAAATCCAAAGTAAAAGAGGAGGAAAAGCAATGAAAAAAGCAAACAAAGTGCTGGCAATGCTTCTTTCGGCAGCTATGGTAATTTCATTGGCGGCCTGCGGCGGCGGCGGTAATGAGACGACGACCGCGGCTCCGGCAGCGGAAGAGACCACGGCTGCGCCGGCTGACGAGACGACCGCAGCCGCGGAAGAGACCGAGCCCGCGTCTGAAAGCGGGGATGAAGCCGAGGACGTCGTATACGCGGAACAGAAATCGATCGCCGGCAAGACCTACGGCACCGACTACACATCCGTGTACAGCGAGTTTGGCAAGGAGATAACCATCGCCGACGTCATCGAAGACGAGGAGACAGGATTATCCTATGTTGACCATGACGGACTTCGCTATGAGCTTGGTCTGGATTTCCTGACCATGGCCATGGTTTACAACTGCATGGTTCCGGAGGACGGATACTGGGAGACCGAGGACGACGTTTACGCCACCTGGTGGAAGCTGTATATCCAGCGCTGGAACTACCTGCTTCCCGAGATCCCGCTGTACTCCAATGAGTACTATGATGTGTACAATGCCCAGATCAAGGGCGTGGAAGAGCATCCGACCAACCCGTACTGGGGACCGGCGGCCGCTATGATCGACTGGAGCAGCGAAAAAGAAGACAAGAGCATCATCCTCGGCAATACGACCGAGCTTTCCGGACGTCTTCGCGCGTCCACCTTCGGCGTATCCAGCCCCGGCGCCGGCGATCTTGACGTTGAGAACCTGATCACCGGCTACAGCACGGTCGTCAGCAACAAGGAAGGCGGCTATCAGTATGACGACACGGTAGTTGCGTCCCACACAGAGACGGACAACGCGGACGGCTCCAGAACCTATACGGTTACCATCAAAGATGATCTGAAATTCTCTGACGGTTCGCCGATCACGGCCAAGAATTATCTGGTAAGCACGATAGCGAACTGCGGCCCGGTAGCCGTACAGGCTGGCAGCACCGGTACTTCCGGTCTGACCCTGGTGGGCTACGAAGCGTTCCATGCCTATGACGGTACCAATGACGGCGCGGCGATCGAAGGCAGCGACGTCACCGTCAGCAAATATTTCTCCGGCATACGTCTGATCGACGATTATACGTACGCGCTGACCGTGGATCCGGAGAATCTTCCGTATTTCTACGCAATCACCTACGCCGGACTTACCCCGCAGCCGATGAAGCTGTGGCTGGGCGACGCCGACATCCTGGACGATGGAAACGGCATCTACGTAACCGACGATTTCTACGCGAAGGACGGCGATACCTATACTGCCGCGGCGCAGATCAGCGCTGCCGTATGGGATCATTCGCAGGATTATCCGTATTCCGGACCATATATGATCGAGAGCTGGGATGAGACGGATCATTCTGTAGTCCTGACGAAGAATCCGGAGTACAAGGGCAACTATGAGGGCGTTGTCCCGCAGATCGAGAAGGTCGTCTACAAGCGGATCATTTCCGAGACTCAGCTGGCTGACTTCCAGGCCGGCGGCGTGGATGTCTTATCCGGTATCACCGGCGGCGACGCAACCGATGAGGCGATCGCCCTGGTGGAAGCGAACCCGGACAAGTACGTGGCGACGCATTACAGCCGCGCCGGTTACGGCAAGCTGGGATTCCGCTGCGACCTTGGGCCCGCGCAGTTTACTTCCGTACGTCAGGCAATCGCGTACTGCATGGACCGCGCGACATTCGCGAAGGATTTCACTGGCGGTTACGGCGGCGTCACGGACGGCCCGTACTATACCGGATCCTGGATGTACCAGGCCGCGGTCGCGGACGGAATGCTGCTGAACTCCTATGACACTTCCGTTGACAACGCGATCGCTGTCCTCGAGGCTGACGGCTGGGTCTATGACGCGGAAGGCAACGACTACACCTCCGGCGTCCGCTATAAAAAGATTCCGGCAGATGAGATGTTCGACTCCGACAAGACCTACAAGTCCGTTGACGGCGCCTACACGGTGACGCAGGTCGGCGACGACTATTATATGCCGCTGGTACTGAACTGGTACGGCACCTCCGACAATGAATTCACGGATCTGCTTGTTACCGGATTCATGAACAATGACAATATGGCCGCCGCAGGATTTGCCGTACAGCAGACAATCGGTGAGTTCAATCCGATGCTTGACGAACTGACCCAGGGCGGATACGGCGTAAGCTACAGCGGTGTTCCGACTTACAACTGCTTCAACTTTGCTACAGGCTTCAACTCTGCCGCTTATGATTATTCCTGGAATATGACGATCGATCCGGAACTGTATGATCTTGGATACAGCTCCTACTACATCAAGGATGCAGCCGATGTTTACTGGCTTAAGTAATTTCCGCTGATCCGGAGGGATCGGAAATACAAGCAAGGCGTCACTGTCGCCTTGCTTGCATGGAAATAGAAGCAGGGCGTCACTGTCGCTCTGCTCGCATCGAAATACAGCCCCATGGGACAGGGACGTCCCCCTTCCTATGGGGCTATTTTAAAACCGGTCTGTATGCGCTGCAAAGACATTTGTATGCATGGGAAACTACCGAAACGACTATCAGTATAAGAGGTGAAAGTATGGGCAAATACGTATTGAAAAGATTCGGATATATGCTGGCTGTGCTGGTGATCCTGTCTTTCATCCTGTTCATGATCTACAGCCTGGTGCCTGCAAACCGCGCGTACAATGACGCCAGCAATGAATTCAAAGGGATGAAAAACACACTTCCCGCCGGCAGGCAGCAGGAATATTTTGACGAGCTGTATCTGAAGTATCAGCGTATGTATGGTACGGATACCGACAACAAGGTAGTCCGCTATCTGCGCTGGATCGGTCTCTATCCGCTCTATGACGGAAGTTACGACGGCCTGCTTCAGGGTAATCTGGGCTATTCCTATGAATATAAAAAAGATGTTGTGGATGTCGTGGCGCAGCCGATGAAAAATACGATCAAGATCAATATATTCGCAACGATTCTTGCTTTAGGCATTACGATCCCGCTGGGAATTCACTGCGCGGTGAAACGAGGCAGCAGGACAGATCAGCTGGTTCAGGTGCTGACGATCATTGGGTACAGTCTGCCAACCTTTTTGATCTCGATCCTGTTTATATGGGTTTTCTGCTCGAAGCTTCATATTTTCCCTCCGAGCGGCATGAAAACGCCGGGATCCAATTATACAGGATGGAAGAAATTCAAGGACGAAATGTATTACATGGCGCTTCCCCTGATCACGATGACGTTCTGTTCCCTGGGCGGCATGACCCGTTACGTCCGCGCGTCCATGATCGAGGCGCTGTCCATGGACTGCATCCGCACGGCCAGGGCCAAAGGCCTGCGCGAAAAGGTCGTGATCTATTCCCATGCGTGGCGCAACGCACTGATCCCCATCGTCACGCTCGTGGTCGGCTGGTTCTTGGGGATCTTCGGCGGTTCTATTGTTCTGGAAAATATTTTCGCGTGGAACGGCATGGGCCGGATCATGATCCAGTCTCTGAGAGTCGCGGACTATGACCTGGTGCTGCTGATGCAGATGTTCTACATCGGCATGTCTCTGCTGGGAACGCTGGTGATCGACATTGTCTACGGGCTCGTGGATCCGCGCGTCCGTGTGAATAAATAGAAGGGAGGACAGACGCGATGAGTAAGAAGAACGGGAATTCCTCCAAAAAAGGCGGATGGCTGTCCCGACTATTTCATGGCGGCGGCAACCAGCTTGCGGATGAACTGCTCGGCAGTGAAAAGGACCGCGCCGCCGCGGCGGACGTGGAGGCGATCGTAAGTCCCATGCGGCAGGTGGTCAATAACTTTCTGGAAAGAAAGCTGGCTGTCGGGGCTCTGTGCCTGCTGATCATCATGTTCATCATTATGTTTGTGGGGCCGCTGTTCATGCCGAAATATAAGGATGCTTATACAGAGGTAACGCAGCAGAGCATGGCGCCGAATATGCGTCTGATGTCGGTTCCGAAGGAGCTGCGGAATGACATCAAGATGATCGATGGCTACGGTTCCTTCTCTGTGGGCCTGTCGAACGCGGGCAAGGTTTATGTCTGGGGTTCTACGCAGCTGGGCACCACCGGCGTGGATATCGGCGAGATTCCGGAGGAAGTCCAGAATGCGAAGATCGCGATGGTAGCCGCCGGCATTGACCATATTGTCGCGATCGGCGAAGACGGCAGGGTATATTGCTGGGGAGCCAATACGCTTGGACAGTACGGCACAGAGGAAGAATATCTTGCCTCCGGCAAGAAGGAGAACCCCAATATCGCCTTTTTCCCGCAGGAACTGGCTGACAACGGCGTGGATGTGGCCAATATCAAGAAACTGACCTGCGGGTATCAGGCGTCGGCAATTCTGATGAACGACGGAACTCTCTATCTCTGGGGCAACAAGCTGACATATGCCAATATGGATCTGTTTTTGGCAGCCGGCAATATGTATGATATTGATTTCACGCTGAACTATATCGTCGGACTGAATAAGAAACGCAATTCGATCTATACGGGTTCCCGAGATCTTTATACGATGGTGCGCGGCAATCTTGACAGCAAAGCCGTGAAGATGAGCGATTATCTGGACGGCAGAAGGATTGAATCCCTGACGGCAACCAATACAGGCGTCTGCCTGCTTCTGGACGACGGTTCCGTCTGTTTCTCCGGTGATTTCAGCCTGAACGCGGTACCGGTGCCGGAACTGGCCGCGGATGAGGATTTCGTGGAAATCGCGGGCGGATCGTATCATTTCTCCGGACTGACAAATAAGGGAAATGTATATTCCTGGGGACAGAACGATCTGGATCAGACGGAAGTGCCGAAGAATACCGCCGGTACAGCGAAGCTGTATACAGGATCTTTCCAGACCTACGCGGTCGATGAGAATGACGGCCTGGTGGCCAAATGGGGACTGAAGGGCTATCTGTTCGGAACGGATAACCGCGGCGCGGACATTTTCCAGCGCATCATTAACGGCGGCCGGATGACCATGACGGTAGGCGCAATTGCGGTTATCATCTCCAGCATCATCGGCATCCTGGTTGGATGCATTTCCGGATATTTCGGGGGAAAGGTGGACGTGCTGCTGATGCGCGTGGCTGAAATCTTTGCCGCAATCCCGTTTCTGCCTTTCGCGATGATCCTGTCGGCGGTTATGGGACAGATGGTGCTGTCAGAGACAATGCGCATCGTAATCATTATGTGTATCCTGGGTGTTCTGACCTGGCCCGGTCTGGCCCGTCTGGTGCGCGGACAGGTGCTGCTCGCCAGAGAGAGCGAATACGTTATGGCTGCCAAATCCATGGGAGTAAAGGAAAGCGTTATCGCATTTAAGCACATCCTGCCGAATGTCATGTCGGTGATTTTGGTTACGCTGATGCTGGATTTCGGTACCTGTATGCTTACGGAGTCCTCCTTGAGTTATCTGGGCTTTGGTGTGGCGTATCCCCGTCCCACCTGGGGCAATATGCTGAATGGTGCGAATAATGAGACAATCATCAACGCCTATTGGTGGCAATGGGTATTCACGTCCATTTTCCTGGCGGTCACGACGATCTGCATCAATATCGTCGGCGATGCCCTGCGCGACGTACTGGATCCCAAAGCCAGCGTAGAGAAATAAGGAGGGACAGCGATGCCATTACTGGAAGTTAAGAATCTGAGGACTTTTTTTAAGACAAAGAAGGGTATCGTCAGGGCCGTTAACGACGCGTCCTATTCCCTGGAGCCAGGCAGAACCATCGGTATCGTAGGGGAATCCGGCTCAGGCAAATCTGTTTCCGCCATGAGTATCCTGCGGCTTTTAGATGAAAACGGCTATATCGATTCCGGTGAAATCTATTTCGAAGGGAAAGAATTGACTAAGCTGTCGACCAGCGAGATGTACCAGCTCCGCGGAAACGCGATTTCCGTGATCTTTCAGGAACCAATGACCAGCTTAAACCCTGTATTTACGGTGAACAGACAGCTGAGCGAACCGTTTATGATCCATCAGGGCATGAATAAGAAGCAGGCGCGGGAGCAGGCACTGAAAATGCTTTATGACGTGCAGATCCCGAATCCGGAAGCGGTGATCCGCCAGTATCCGCATCAGCTGTCCGGCGGTATGCGCCAGCGGGTCATGATCGCCATGGCCCTGGCCTGCAGGCCGAAAATTCTGATTGCCGATGAGCCGACGACGGCGCTGGATGTGACGATTCAGGCGCAGATCCTGCGGCTGATGAATGAACTCCAGAGAGAGAAGGGGACATCGATCATTTTCATCACCCATGATCTCGGCGTGATCAATGAGATGGCGGATGATGTAGCGGTTATGTATTGCGGACAGGTAGTGGAAAAGGCGCCGGCCAGGATGATTTTTTCTGACTGTGAAATGAGCCATCCGTACACAGAAGGCCTGATGTACTCGATCCCGCGGCTGGATTCCATTCATCAGAAGATCGTGCCGATTCCCGGCGTGGTGCCGCATCCGCTGGCGCTTCCCAAAGGATGCAAATTCGCGCCGCGCTGCAAATACTGTACGCAGAAGTGTATAGACGAAGAACCGGCGCTGGTTGATGTCAGCGAGGAACAGCAAATCCGATGCTTTTATCCGAAAAAGGAGGTACGCAGCAGTGGCGGGCACAAAAAAATTACTGTCAGTAAGTAATCTGAAAAAATACTTTCCGGTTGCAAATTCCTCCTTATTCCAGAAGGAGAAACTGTATGTCCGGGCGAATGAGGATATCTCCCTGGATATCTATGAAGGAGAGACACTGGGGATCGTGGGCGAATCCGGCTGCGGCAAATCCACCCTGGGAAGAGTCCTTCTGCAGCTGTATCCGCAGACTGCCGGCACAACGATGTACTACGGATCAAAACTTTCGGATACAACCCCCCAATATGTGCATGATACACTAAAGAATCTGCATCAATACAAGGAAGCACTTCACAAAGCCAGCCTTAAAGCGCAGGAATTCGACAAAAAAGTGGAACAGGCCGGCGGAAAGGACAAAGTCGATTTCTACCTGCTCCAGGAGCAGAACCTGGCACATTGTGAAGAGCAGACCTGCCGCGACAACATCGTCAAAATTCTGGGAGGCTTTTTCGCGGCGGACGAGGCAAAGGGCTGTGAACTGCTGCTTAAGGAATACGAATTGAATGTCCGGCGCCGCAGGGCACGTGAAAAATATATCGCCGCGAAGCTTGATTATGATCAGTCAGCGGAGGGAAAAGAGCGCGGATCGGATAGTCTGAAATCGAAAATGGATGCGGCAAGAGCGGCACTTGACGCCTGCGGCAAGGCATGCGCCGACGTTTCCGCGGAACTGGACTCTCTGCGAAGCATGCACAGAGGCGAAGCGGAATTTGATAAGTATGAAGCCATGCGGGACGACGGCATCGATCTGTCCCGCCTGACCTACAATGAAATGCGGGTATTCCGCAAGGATCTGCAGATTATTTTCCAGGATCCGTACTCCAGTCTGAATCCCCGCATGACCATCGGCCAAATTATTGAGGAAGGACTGCTGACCCATAATTTCTATAAGCACGGATCGGATAAGATGCGGGAACATATCGTCAAAACGATGATAGACTGCGGACTTCAGGAATATATGCTTCACCGCTATCCGCATCAGTTTTCCGGCGGTCAGCGTCAGCGTGTGGCGATTGCGCGGGCCCTCGCGGTTCAACCGAAATTCATTGTCTGCGATGAATGCGTATCCGCGCTGGATGTATCTATCCAGTCCCAGATTATCAATCTGCTGCAGGAACTGAAGGAAAAACAGAATCTGACGTATATGTTCATCTCCCATGATCTGTCGGTGGTGCGCTATATTTCAGACCGAATCTGCGTCATGTATCTGGGCAATGTGGTGGAGCTGGGCGACAGCGAGACGATCTTTACGGATCCCCGGCATCCGTATACAGTGGCTCTGCTGTCATCTATCCCGACAACCGATATGGAGAGTCTGAAGAAGAACCGCATTTTGCTGGAAGGCAATATTCCCAGCCCGATCAAGCCGCCGACCGGCTGCAAATTCCATACCCGCTGCTATATGGCCTGCGACAAGTGCAGGACCGTGCCGCCGGAACTGACCGAGGTTGAGCCCGGACATTTCCTGGCCTGCCATTTTCCGGAGCGGAAACTGGATGAAAACGGAAATTATCTCTTTGAGATGCCAAAGACGATGAAGAGCCAGAGAAATTATGCTGCGGACACGACGGGGAATGCAGCGGACGCTGCAGGGAATACCGAGGATGCAGCGGGAACTGCCGTGGACGCAAATTAGGAGCCGGAATCTATGTATCTGCTGAACCGTTTAAAAAAATCCACACCGGAACAGGAGGAAAAGTTCCGAAAGGAATTGGAGGAAGAGCATCTCCGTATCACATGGAAGGACAAGCTGGCCATGATCATCTCCGCCTATGCGGTTTTAGTGCTCCCGGCCATACTGATCCTGGTGCTGATGTGCGCGGCCGCGCTGGGGCTGCTTGGAATCCTCTAAATATGACCGTAATTTATATGAGAAAAGGGCGCCATCGGCGCCCTTTCCTCATATGTCTTATGGGTGGCTGCCTTTCGGCGGCCGCTTTTTCTAAACTGGACAAAGTCTGGCATTTTCCACCATAAATTACCAAAAGACAGAACTTCTCCCCTTCACTAAAATATCATTATAAAGGGTGCAAAAATGATTGTCAAGCCTTTTTGCCCTGCCGCTTCACGGCGCTTCCCGCTGCTTCCCGCGATCTCAGCTCACATCCCCCAGATCATACCCTTCCAGCCATTTCCGGGCAGTCTCACACACATCCCGCAGGCAGTCCTCTCCGAAGGGGCTAGCCAGGCCGGCTTCCGCCAGAAGTTCCGTAAACACCTTGCTTCCGCCCTGCTCCGTATAAGCCATGTAACGCTCCCAGGCCAGTTTCCGGTCTTTCTTCATAAGCGCCCAGAACTGCAGGGATACCGTCTGCGCAAGACAGTAATCTATATAATAGAAAGGACTCGAATAGATATGATGCTGCCGCTGCCATGCCTCGCCGTCGCCGTAGAACGGAATTGCTCCGTCCAGCTTCGCCCACGGCATATAGACGCCGGATAGTTCCTTCCAGACTGCGTGGCGCTCTGCCGGCGTCATATCCGGCTTCTCATACACCACGTGCTGGAAATGATCCACCAATGTACCGTACGGGATAAATGTCAGCGCCCCCGTCAAGTGGCTGTAATAGAACTTACGGGTATCCGCGCCGAAGAAACTCTCCGCCCACGGCCAGGACATAAACTCCATGGACATGGAATGAACCTCGCACGCCTCCATACTGGGCCAAATCGAAGATGCCGGCACCCGGTTTCGATTAACATAATATGCAAACGCATGTCCGGCCTCATGGGTGATCACCTCCACGTCGTGCTGCGTCCCGTTAAAATTGGCGAAAATAAACGGAACGCCGTATTCCTGGAAATTGGTGCAGTAACCGCCGCTCTGCTTGCCCTCGGTGCTGAGCACATCCAGGAGTCCGTCCTCCAGCATCATTCCAAAGAAGCTCCCGGTCTCAGCGGACAGCTCCTGATAGAATTTCAGACCCTGCGCCAAAAGCTCGTCCGGCGCGCCCTGCGGTTTCGGATTACCGGAGCGGAAATGCAGGGCATTATCAGCGTAATCCATAGGATATTCCTTGCCAAGCCGCTTCGCCTGGGCTTCATAGATAGAAGCCGCCACCGGTACTACGTACCGGCGAACCGCCTCGCGGAATTTCTCCACATCGTCCTTTGTGTAGCAGTCGCGGCCCATGCGGTAGTAGCCAAGTGTCGTATATCCTTCATAGCCCAGCTTCTTCCCCATGCCGTCCCGCAGATGTACCAACCGGTCATAGATATCGTCCATCTGAGCCTGATGCTCCTTATACCACCGCCCCTCCGCCTTCCATGCCGCAAGACGTCTCTCATCGTCCGGCGATGTCTTAAACGGCGACAGCTGGGACAGCGTATAAACGCCGCCCTCGAAGGGGATCTGCGCCGACGCCAAAAGCTTCTCGTACTCCCGCACCAAATTATTTTCCTGCTGCATATCCGGGATAATCTCCGGTGAAAATGTCTTAAGCGCCATCTCTTCCCGCAGAAACATGAGTCCGCCGAATTCTTTCTCGAATTCGGCGCGGAACGAAGAAGCAAGCAGCGCCTTCGTCCACTCCTGCATATAAACCTCCAGCTCCGGCATGGCAGCATTCCAGAATCTGGCTTCACCATCATAGAATTCATCTCTCGTATCAATGGAATGGCGCACCGATGCCAGACTTTCCTGCGTAGAAATCTTCGCTTCCAAAACCTCTTTCTGCAGGAACGCCGCGCGGGCCTCCCCATACGTCTCCGCGCTCTTCAGCCGACTTGTCAGGGTCTCATATCCTTGCTTCATCTCATCCAGATCGGGACGAGAATAGGCCATCTCTGAAAATTTCATAATCTCCGTACCTCCGCAACCGTTTAATTACATGCAGTTTACTACGAAATATCAAAAAATGCAATTTTAAAATAAAAGTGAATGAAATATGAATTAAAAATGAAGCTTTAAAATGAATTGAAAAATAGCGGCAAATATTCTATACTGGAACAAAACATGGGAATACTGTTCCAACCAGCGGAGGAGAACATGAAAAAAGCTCTTAAGAAAGAAAATAGGGCCTTTATTCTGGAAATAATCTTTATCGGTGCACTGCTTCTGTTCACCATACTTTCATTTTTCCTGTTCATACGGAACAACAGCAGGCGGATTCTGGCCCAAAATGACAGCTTCATCGAGGCTGTCACACAGCAAACCGGCGCGCGAATCAATGATCTTGTTGATATGGCACAGAGCAATGTTGAAATTATGGCGCATCTTTACAGTTCCGTAATGCCGGAGCCAAAAATGACTTCCGAAATGCTGCAGGATATGGCAGACCGCTCTCCTTTTGACTACGTGGAGTTCATTTCGACAGACGGCATCGACCTGACTGCGGACGGACGAACGGCCAACCTGTCAGACCGGGAATATTTTCTGGACGGCATCCAAGGCAACAGTGGAAAATGCGTCGTCTACAATTCCCGAATTACGCACGAAACGCTCCTGATTTTCTATTCCCCTTTTTACTATGACGATGAGATCATCGGCGTCCTGAGCGGCATCCTGCGGGGAGATACTGTCTATGAGACCCTTTCTTCCAGCTATTTCGGAGTACAGGCCAGCTGCTATCTGCTGGAGCGCGACGGCAACGTTATCATATCTGTCGGCGACAGCTCCAATCCGACAAACCTCCTGGAGGATCTGTCATCGGACGGACGCCTGTCAAACGAAGACCAGCAAAAGCTGGAACTGGCCCTGCGGGAGGGGACTTCCACCAGCTTTAATTTCAAAGGATCCCAAGGCGCGGGCAGCGCCTATATCACGGCACTCAAGGACGGCGAATGGATGCTGATCCAGTATTTTCCGTCTTCGCTTACGAAATCCATGACATCTAACGCCAACGCTGCAGGCGTCTGGCTGGAGATCGAGCTGATCTGTGCATTTCTCGTCTACATCCTTTACCGGGCACTGAAGAATCAGGCCCAAAAGAAACAGCTGGTAACGGAAAACCAGGAAATCTCCCAAATCATAGGCGCCGTCACACAGCTGTTCGCCCGCTTTTCCCTGGTGGATTTCGAAAAGGATACGTATGAATACCTGGAGAATAAGAAAAGCACAGCGCCGGAAACAGGCAGGTACGCGGATCTGATCCGCTATCTGGAGCCGCGGTATCTGTCAGAAAACGGCAACGGCGAAAAGATGAGCACCGTCATCTCCAGAGAATATATAGAGAAGCATCTGACGGAAGACGTACCCTATCTGCAGCATGAGTACCAGATTCAGATGAACGGGCACCGCTGGGAGAATCTCTCCGTTCTGTGCCTGCGGCGGAAGAACGGACTTCCGGTCCGGGTACTGTTCGCAATTCAGGATGTAACGGCGTTAAAGGAACAGGAACACCAGATCCGCATGGCGCTTCAAAACGCCTCGGAAGCGGCCGAGGCGGCCAATCTGGCAAAATCTGATTTTCTCGCGCGCATGTCCCACGATATCCGGACGCCAATGAATGCTATCATGGGCATGACGGCTATCGCTGCCATGCACCTGGACGACAAGGAACGGCTGACAGACTGTCTGAACAAGATCACCATTTCCAGCCGCCACCTTCTGGCTCTGATCAACGATGTACTGGATATGTCCAAAATCGAAAGCGGTAAGGTTACGCTGTCAGAGGAACCCTTTGACGTCAGGGATCTGGTCGAAAGCGTCACGACGATCATTCAGGCCCAGGTCAACAGCAGAAAACAGCATCTGAACCTTGAGCTTGCAAATCTCGATCATCCTCAGGTGGTAGGCGATACGCTTCGGCTGCGCCAGGTATTTGTAAATATCCTTGGCAACGCGGTCAAATTCACCCCGGAAGGCGGGACGATCACATTCGCCGTCAAAGAGCACCATTCACCCACGCAGGGAATGGCAAGCTTCGAATTCACCTGTACGGATACAGGCATCGGCATGGATGAAGCATTTATCAAGACGATTTTCGATCCATTTACCCGATCGGAGACCTCTGTCAATCAGAAGATCGAGGGAACCGGGCTTGGTATGGCGATCACGCGGAACATCGTCCGTCTGATGGACGGCGATATCCAGGCGGAGAGCCGCCTGGGCGAAGGTTCGAAATTTACGGTATCGGTGCAGTTAAAGATTGTATCCGACGCGCCGCCACGACAGGCAGCGGGCGAAAAAGACCTGCAGGTGCTGTCTGCCGCTCCGGAGAATGTGGATTTTGGCGGCAAGCGAATTCTTCTCGTGGAGGACAACGAGCTGAACCGCGAAATCGCCGTCGAACTGCTCTCCTGCTTCGGTGTGAACGTAGAGGAGGCGGAAAACGGGCGTGCCGCCGTGGATTTTGTGGAAAAGAATCCGGCAAACTATTATGATTTGATTTTCATGGACATCCAGATGCCTGTCATGGATGGATACGACGCGGCCCGATGCATCCGCAGCCTGGGACGGGACGACACCAATCAGATTCCCATTGTAGCCATGAGCGCCAACGCTTTCGCCGACGATATCCGTCAGGCCCATGAAGCCGGCATGAACGACCATGTAGCCAAGCCGGTAGAACTCGCAAAGCTTTTGGAAGCGCTGGAAAAATGGCTGCAATAAAGATACTGCCGTAAAGCAAAGAGAGCCGGCATACCGTCTGGCTCTCTTATGTTATCTTATTCTTTTCCGCATCTCCGTCCGGAACATATTCCATGATATCTTCGATCTGACAATCCAGGATCGCGCAAAGATTGTTCAGGATTACAGTCTTGACTACCATATTTTTGCGGATTCTGTGCAGCTGAGCCTTATCGATCCCATAATCCTTAATCAATTTATACTGGCTGATATTTCTTTGTCTCATTGTGTCCCAAAGGCGGTCATATTTTATCATAATAATCTCCATTCCGCCGCCCTTCGGTTGGCGGCACAAATAGTAATGAAAGTCTCGACTCCCTCTACATTT
>CANRHU010000066.1 GCA_947630485.1 uncultured Lachnospiraceae bacterium | reverse complement strand
AACGACCATTATTTTACATACAAGCATCTGAAGAGTCCGACCCAGATGGAGCGCGACGCGGTCTGCCGCGGCCAGTATCACGGGTGGCTGAAGGAGAAGGTGGGCAGCCATATCATCCGCCGCAACAACATCCATCACTGCGAGCAGGGCGGTATCATCGGCCGGATGGGAAGCGTATTTTCCATCATCGAGGACAACCATATCCACCATATCAACAACATGCAGGAATTGGGCGGCGCGGAGATTGCCGGCATCAAGCTTCACGCGGCGATCGACGTGATCATGCGGAGGAACCACATTCATCACTGCACGATGGGCATCTGGACGGACTGGGAAGCCCAGGGAACCCGGATCACCCAGAATCTGCTGCACGACAACCAGCGGCCCGCGTTTGCCAGCCGGCTGAAAGGCGGCATGGGCAGTCAGGATATCTTTGTGGAGGTAGGCCATGGGCCCACGCTGATCGACAACAATATCCTTCTGTCGGACGTGACCCTGCGGATGGCTACCCAGGGAGTCGCGATGGTTCACAACCTGATCTGCGGCGCGCTTACCTGCGTCGGCGAGGGGACGGGGCCGCGCTATACGCCTTATCATATTCCGCACCGGACGGAGGTCATGGGCTTCATGACGATTCTTCACGGCGACGACCGCTTCTACAACAATATCTTCGTCCAGAAATGGCCGATGGAAGACCTGGCGGACGGCGTGGCGGCGGATTCCAACGACGGAAAGGCCCAGCGGGAGAACCGCCGTGTGGGAACCTTTGTGATGGATGAGTATCCGACCTACGACGAGTGGATCGTGAACTTTGATATGGACAGCGAGACGCCGGATATGGGCAAGCTTGAGAAGTATCATTTCGGCCACCTGCCGGTCTGGGCGGACGGAAATGTGTACCTAGCCGGGGCAGCTGGGTGGAAGAAAGAAGGGCGCAGCCTGACGGACGAGGAGAGCCCGGTGCAGGTTGAGCTTGCCGAGAAGGACGGCCGTATGGTGCTTACGACGAATATCTACGAGCTGGTGAAGGATTTCCGGACAGGGATGATCTCTTCCGACACGCTTGGCAAAGCCTTTGAACCGGAGGAGCGGTATGAGAATCCGGACGGTACGGATATCGTCTTTGATTCCGATTATCTGGGCGGACACAGGGGGCTTTCGGTGCTGCCGGGACCGTTCGCGGAAGCGGGCAGCGAGGTTATCGTCTACTGATCCCCGCGTCATGGTTTGCGGTTCGCGCGGATAAGATAGGTTATTTATTCAGGAGGGTGAGTATGAAAAAGCTGATTGTATTTTCGGCGGACGCCATGGTGTGGGAAGACGTGGCGTATCTGCGGACGCTTCCCAATTATAAGAAATATCTGGACGGCGGCTGTGTGGTGGAGCGGATAGAATCGGTCTATCCGACCAACACCTATCCCTGCCACGCGACGATGATGAGCGGCGTGTATCCGGACAAGCACCGGGTGGTGGGCAATTTCCATCTGACACCGGGCAGGCGGCCGAGTCTCTGGCTGTGGGAACATGACAATGTGAAGTGGAAGGAAGACATCTTCCGCGCGGCTAAGCAGGCGGGATATCGGACCGCTGCCGTTTTCTGGCCGATGACAGGGGCCCATCCGTATATCGACGACCTGATCAGCGAGTATTGGCCCCAGACGCCGGAGGAGGACGCGTGCTATCTGGAGAGCTGGCGGAAGCTGGGCGCAAGCGACGAGATGCTTAAGATCATCGGGAAAAATATGGATCTTAAGGCGATCAAGGGGCATCCGTTCCGGGATCATTTCGCGGTGCTCTGCGCTGCCGATGTGATCCGCCGCACGCGGCCCGACGTGCTGTTTGTCCATCCGGCCAATATCGACGGCGCCCGCCATGCGACCGGCGTGTTCAGCGGCCAGGTGCGGGCGGCCGTGGAGGAGACGGACCGGTGGCTTGGCGAGCTTTTGCAGGCCGTGGAGGAGATCGGAGAGCTTGAGAATACGAACGTGGTGATGGTAAGCGACCACGGGCAGATGGAGAGCAAGCGCGTCTTAAATCCCAATGTATTGCTGGCGGATCACGGCCTGATTCGGGCCGCAAAGGACGGTACCCTGGAAAGCTGGGACGCCTGGTGTCAGACCGGAGGCATGTCCGGGCTGGTCTATCTGCGGGATCCGAAGGATAAGGAGCTTTATGACAGAGTTTACGGGCTTCTTAAAGATCTGGCGGCCGAGGGTATCTATGGCTTCACCCAGGTGTTCACGGTGGAGGAGACAGCCCGCCAGTATCATCTGGACGGCGATTTCTCCTTTGTGATCGAATCGGACGGCTACACGGGCTTCTGGGAGAATTACGTGCGGCCGCTGGTGACCAATTTCGACGTGTCGGATTATCGCATGGGCCGTGCGACCCACGGCTATCTGCCCGCGAAGGGGCCGCAGCCGACGTTTTTGGCAAAGGGGCCGGATTTTAAGGAGAATGTGGTGCTTGAGCAGGCGTGTCTTGTGGACGAGGCCCCGACGTATGCGAAGCTTCTCGGCGTGGAGCTTCCGAACGCGGACGGACGGGCGCTTACAGAACTGCTTCGCTGACAAAAAGCGGCCGTATATCGTTTGATAAATGGATTCCCGCGTCCGGTCTGCACAGCGCCGTCCGGAAGCGCCGTCTAGGTTTTGACGTCCCCGGAGTCTGAATGCGCGGGATTTTTCAGCTGGAGATATTCGGTCGGAGACATCTTATAGTAGCTTTTGTAGGCGCGGGAGAAGATGGCGATGTCGGAATAGCCGGACGCGAGGGCGGCCTGCGACACGGAAAGTCCCTGAAGGAGCAGCTCCCTCGCCCTCTGCATCCGCACGCTGGTCAGGTAATCCTGCAGGGAGATTGCCGTAGATTTCTTAAAAAGCCTGCTCAGATAGCTGCGGTTTAAGTGAAGTTCGTCCGCCAGCTGCTGAACGGAGACGATGCCGAAGCGCTCGTGGATCAGGGAACGGGCCTGTTCGATGTAGGCGTCCGTCTTGCTGCCGACGGATGAGCCGGGGCTTTTCTTCTCAAGACGATAGATCAGTTCCCATATGTAGGAGATCAGAAGAGGCTCTAACGGACGGTTGGTCCGAAGGTTGCATTCGGACACCTCCAAAAACAGATCTTCCAGCTCCCTGCACGGAAAATGGTCGTATTGGAACAGAAGTCCCGGCATCTGAACGGCGGAGCGGAACCCCAGCCATATATAGGTCCATGGGTTTAGGATATCGGCGGTGACGCGGATAGTCTCTCCCGGGCGGAGTACGAAGATCTCGCCCTCCGATACGGAGAAGGATTTGCCGTCCTTCCACACGGTTCCGCATCCGCTGCACACGTACTGGATCGTCCAGCTGTCCCGCAGCTGGGGACCAAAATCATAACCCGGAGCGCATATCTGGTAACCCGCCCTGACAGGAACGATGTCATGGCTGGGGTACGGTTTTACAGGATACCGGTCAACAAGATTCTTCATAATGGTTTTGCCATCCTTTTTCTGGAGCGCCCAATATGCGGCGCGTCTTTGATCTGACGGTTTGTCTGTTTCCCTTGATTTGCAGTGCGGCGATATATCTGTATGTATGGATATGTCACATTATATCAAATAAAGAAGACATTATGCAATGGATTTCCAATAAAAATTGTTATATTATAAGACAAGAAAAGTATTTATAACGAAAAAACAAAAAATATTTGACATAAATTGGCAATTTGTAATGGAATGGAATTGAAAAATGTGCCAAAATGCAGCCTATTTTGGACGGGACGGATCAGTAAATGAGAGCGCGCTCATTTATGATAAATGAAATATTTCATTGTCACTAAAACAAAGAGAGGGGAATGATATGGTGGATGAGAGCGCATTGATGAAAATGCGCAGACAGAGGGGTGTCCTGATTGCGGCCCACAGGGGAATGGCGGCAGGAAACATCCCGTGCAACACCCTGCGGGCCTTTGAAACGGCCCTGGCACAGGGAGCTGATATTATCGAGATGGACGTTACCATGAGCGCGGACGGCGAGCTTTTCATCTTCCACCCGGGAAAGGAACGGGCCCATCTGAACCGGGATATCCATCTGGGACAGATGAAGGCGGAGGACGTGCGCAGGGAACGGTACGTCAACTATGACAATGATGTGACGGAATGCGGAATCGTCGCGTTGGACGAAGCGTTTGAGGCGCTGAAGAACCGGTGCCTCATCAATCTCGACCACGGCTGGGACTGTCTGCCGGAGATGATTCGGGCAGTGAGACGTCACGGGATGGAACAGCAGGTTCTGGTCAAGACGCCCGCGGATCCGAAATATGTCATGATGATGGAGGAACTGGCCCCGGACATCATGTATATGCCGGTCATCAAGGAGAGAGATGATATCTCCCCGCAGATGGAGCAGAGGAAGCTTCGGTATGTGGCCGCTGAACTGGTATTTGCCGGCGAGACCTCTCCTGTGGCTTCCGAAGAATATATAGAGAGCCAGCACGCGAAAGGAAGGTTTCTGTGGGTCAACGCGCTTTTGTATTCCTATAAGGTTCCCCTTTCTGCCGGTCACAGCGACGACGTGGCGGCGGCCGGGGATCCGGAGAAGGGCTGGGGATGGCTTCTGGAAAAAGGGTTTGACATCATACAGACGGATTGGGTGCTTCCGCTGCGGCAGTTTATGGATCAGAGAAAACAGGAAAAAACAGGGATTGGATGCTGAGGTTTACGACTGCAGGAGACAGGGGAGAAGGCAACAGAGGGGCTGCGGGGTATGATTTGGAAAGGCGGTACGAATGGTTAAAGAGAAGGTGAAAAGCGGCGGCCCGTCCGCGGGTGCGGCGGCAAGGAGGGCGAAGACATGGCGCCTGATGAAGAGAAACTGGCTTCTTTATGTGTTTCTGCTTCCGGCTGCGCTCTATATCGCGATATTTCATTACGGGCCCATGTACGGGCTGCAGATCGCGTTCCGCGATTATAAGGCCGTAAACGGAATTTGGGGAAGCAAATGGGTAGGACTTAAGTGGATTAAGACGTTTATGGACACGCCGAGGTTCTGGATGATCTTTAAGAATACGCTTGGCATCAGTCTGTATTCGCTGGTCAGCTTTCCGTTCCCGATCATCCTGGCGGTGTTTCTGAACAATGTGCGGAATGTGCGAAGGAAGAAATTTGTCCAGACGGTAACCTATATGCCCCATTTTATTTCCACAGTGGTACTGGTGGGTATGCTTTCCATGTTTCTGTCGCCGCGCAACGGCATTGTGAACCTGCTGGTCGGCCTGTTCGGCGGATCAAGCGATACGTATTTCATGGGGCAGGCGGACTATTTCCCCCACATATATGTCTGGTCCGGCATCTGGCAGGGCATGGGCTGGGGCTCCATCATCTATGTGGCGGCGCTGGCCGGGGTGGATCAGGAGCTGCATGACGCGGCCCAGGTGGACGGGGCCAATAAGCTCCAGAGAATCTGGCATATCGACCTCCCGTCGATTCTGCCGACGATTATCATCATGCTGATTCTAAGACTCGGGCATATCATGGGCGTAGGATACGAGAAGGTGTACCTGATGCAGAATTCCCTGAATATCACTTCCTCAGAAGTGATCTCCACTTACGTGTACAAGATGGGTCTGCAGGACCAGCGGTTCAGCTATTCGGCGGCCATCGGCCTGTTTAACAATGTGATCAATTTTATTGTGCTCATCGTCGCCAATAAGACGGCGGACAAGGTGAGCGGTTCCAGTCTGTGGTAAGGAGGGCGTTCTATGCAGAGTATGATCCGAACACAGAAACCGGCAAACAAGATCCGGCAGTCCTGGGACAACAGGCTGTTCGACGCGCTGGCAAACACATTTTTGATCCTGCTTACCATCATCACGATTTACCCGCTGTGGTTTATCCTTGTGGCGTCATTTACGGACTATAAGCTGATCAACGCGGGGACGCTTCTGCTGTACCCGCGGGGATTTCAGACGGCGGGGTACGAGCTGGTATTTGAGGACTGGCGGGTTTGGACCGGCTACGCCAACACGCTGTTCTATACGATAGCGGGTACGTTCTTCGGGGCGATGGTGACGATCCTGGCGGGCTACGCATTTTCCCGGAAGGACCTTCCGGGCAGCGGGATACTGATGAAGCTGTTTATTTTCACTATGTATTTCGGAGGCGGCCTGATTCCGACGTACATCATGATCAACAAGCTGGGGCTTTTGGATACGCGGCTTCTGATGATTCTGCAGGGCAGTATATCCGTGCATAACATCATCGTGGTGCGGTCCTTCATGAAGACCAATATACCCGATGAGCTTCTGGATGCGGCGACCATCGACGGCTGCGGGAACGGGACGTTTTTCGTGTCCATTGTGATGCCGCTGTCGAAGGCGATTCTGGCCGTGATGGTGCTCTATATCGCGGTCAGCCACTGGAATTCGTATTTCAACGCGCTGATCTATCTGACGGACATGCACAAATACCCGCTGCAGGTGTTCCTCCGGGAGATCCTGTTAAAAACGGTTCAGAACGCCGACGTTGTGGAGAATATGGAGGAGGTGCTGGAGATGCAGCAGATGGCGGCGACAATCCGATACAGCATGATTGTGGTATCGACGGCTCCGATCCTCTGCGCGTATCCGTTCGTTCAGAAGTATTTTGTGAAGGGCGTTATGATCGGCTCCGTGAAGGGCTGAGACGTCCGGCGATGGGAAATCGAAGGTTTGAAGAGACAAAAAGGGACATGGTTAAGTTTATTGAAAAATTCAGGAGGTAGTTTATGAGAAAACAGATATTGGCGGCAGCGCTGGCGGTGGGAATGGCCGTAACGGCACTGGCGGGATGTGGAAACGGAAATACGGCGCAGACCTCGGAGACGACGGCGGCACCAGCGACGGAAGCCGCAACGACAGCGGCGCCGACGACGTCTGCGGCGGAGGAGAACGGATCGGAAGCGCAGACGGAGGCCGCGGAAGAGACGGACGGTCTGCCGGCAGACTATTTTGCGGGAACAGAGCTGAATATTTACGCGAAGCTGGGCAATGAGGTGGACACGGATTACAATAAAAAGCTGATCTTCCAGATGGCGGAGGAAGCGACAGGGATCCATGTCAACTGGACGGTATTGAGCGCCGACGCATGGTCGGAGCAGGTGAACCTGCTGCTGGCCAGCGGCAATCTGCCGGACGCGTTTGTATCGGATGTCGGGGAGAGCGCGATCAGGGACAACATGGAGCTGTTCTATGATCTCAGCGAAGAAGGGCTTTTGGAGACCTACGTCCCGAATCTCTTAGAGACGATCCCGGATGTATACCCCAACGGACTGGATGCGCTTCGGTGGCCGGACGGTTCCATCCGCTCGCTGCCCACGGGCCGGCCGGAGACGGATTATCAGGAGCTGAAATGGCTTCCGATGATCAACAAGCGCTGGCTGGAGCGTGTGAACATGGACATGCCCACCACGGCCGACGAGCTGTATGAGGTCCTCTGCGCGTTCCGCGATCAGGACGCCAACGGCAACGGAGACCCGAATGATGAGATTCCGTTTGGTTTTGCCGAGCAGAAGGGCAACGTGGATATTGAACAGTCTATGAACTATTTCGGCATCGCGAACACGAGGGACGGTATCATCGGCCATTACAAAATGATAAAGGACGGCGTTGTGACGCCGACCGCGAATACGCCGGAAATGCGCGCGTGGCTGGAGTATATGCATAAGCTGATGGCGGAGGGGCTTCTGGATCCGGAGGGCTTCTCCCAGACGGGTGATGAGTGGACTGCCAAAGTGAGCCAGGATCTTTACGGCGTGACGTATATGTTCAGCCCGGTCCATCAGGGACTGAATTTCGACGACTGGGAATTTTTGTGGGTGCAGGGACTCGAAGGCGTGGAGCCGGTTCTGGATGGAATCAAATACTACGATACGACGCATAAAACAGAATTCGCGATCTCTGCCAAGAGTGAAAATGTGCCGGCGCTGCTTCACTGGTACAACTGGCTGGCCAGCAGCCGCGAGCTGAAGATGATCGGTTTCCTGGGAGATCCGGGAGTTCTCTGGGACGAGTATGAGGGTGAGATCTACTTAAACGACGACTGGAAAAAGGATCCGAAATATGAGGGCGAGACGGCCAGTACTCTGACCGGCAGTCTTGGTAAGAACTGTGTTCTGTTATCCGTGAAGGACTACGCGTATGACGACCGGAATACCCATATTGTGGACGGCGTGCCTACAGTGCTCGAATTTGATCCCACGGATTCGACGCAGGGCCGCGTAAAGCTGGTAAAAGAGTATCTGCCTCTGGCGCAGGACGAGTACATTCTGCCGAAATTCGAGGATCCGGATGTGGTCGGCCAGCGCAAATTCATTGAGACGGATCTGACGCCTATGATAAGCAATTTCGTGGCTACCAGCATCATGGAGGGCGTCACGGACGAATCCTGGGACACGTTCCTTAAGAATCTGGAAACCTACGGTTATTACGACTGGATCGAGTGGTATCAAAATAGTTACGACGGAAATTTCTGACAGAAAATTCTGATGAAAAATTCTGCCCTAAAATTCTGAGGCCTGTGTGATCAGGCAGCGGAATCGGTATTTTCACTGGCTGCCGGCTCTTCACGGGGCGCGGCAGCCAGTTTAGGAGAGAAGGATGAAAAGAATCAGAGGGAACAGGCTGGCGGTTCTGTTGGTGTCCGGGCTCATACTCATGGCTTCTGCTGCCTGCGCGGCGTGCGGAGCCGGAGGCGGCGCGAGAGAAACGGAAAGCGGCGCGGCAGGGACGGAAATGGAGGCAGAGATGGAAACAACGGAAGAGACGCGCGCAGAGATCAATTCGGCGGCAGGGGCGGAAGCCGCTGCGGAGGCGGCTGCGGAGACAAGCACGGCAGAAGCCGCCGCGGAGACGGCTGCGGCAGACGGGCCGGGCCATATGCGCGTGATGGCCTATAATATTTACTATAAAGAATCAGAGCGAAGGAAAGACAATGTGTTTGATGTGATCAGCAGGAATGATCCGGATGTGCTTCTTCTGCAGGAATTTTCGCAGGAGTGGCTGAAATATCTTCCGGAGCTTCTGGACTGCGGATACAGCTGCTATGGTTATGGCCGCCGCGGGGATGATATTCTTAAGACCGGGGATGAGCAGCGGGATGAATTCACTCCGGTTCTGTGGAAGACGGACCGCTATGAACTGGCGGACAGCGGATATTTCTATCTGTCCTCGACGCCGGAGGAGCCGTCGTCCACATGGACGGACGGAGAGAAGGTACTCACCAGCAAATATGTGCGCTGCGCGAACTGGGTAATTCTGCGCGACCGGGATACCGGCGGCGAAATCCTGGTTCTGCCGATTCATCTTGCTCCGGAGAGCGGTCAGGTGCGGCCAAACGGCTGCAGGCTCATACTGGAGAAGCTTGAAGAACTGCGGGGCGGCCGTCCGGCGATTGTAGGCGGCGATTTCAATATCGGTCCCTGGGACACCTGCTATACGATCCTGACGGAGGGCGGTTATGCGGATACGCGCTATGCGGCGGCCGAGACGACGGACAGCGGCACATTTAATAATTTTGGAAAATATCTTCGCTATTGCGACTACATTTTTGCGGCCGAAGATGTAAAAGTGGATCGCTTTGCCGTTCCGGACGATATGTATGACGGGATGCACGCGTCAGATCACTGCCCGATTGTTGTGGACCTCTGTTTTTCTTTGCAAACAGAAGGCCAGTGACGTGTCGTTTGTATTTCCATGCAAACAAAGCGCCAGTGATGCTTTGTTTGTATTTCCATGCAGAAAAGGTGCCAGTGGCACGCTTTCTGTATTTCCATGCAGAAGGGGTGCCGGCGGTACGCTTTCTGTATGGGTGGCGGAGACGGATAAGAATTAGACTCATCGGCAGTTCCCTGCCGTCCGGATCGCGTATTTTTGCGGAAGGCAGGAGACTGCCGCAGGAAAGAAAGGCTGGCAATGGAAGAAAAATCACGGAAGGACTGGATTCTGGAGGAGAAAGAATTCGTACCCGATCATGTGCGTCGGTATGAATCGCTTTTTTGCCAGGGAAACGGTTATCTGGGCGTGCGCGCGTCTGCGGAGGAACCGTATGAGAAAACGGACCGGCGTCTTTTGATCGCGGGAGTTTTTGACCGGATGGAGAGAAAGAACACGTCCGAACTGGCCGGCGCCGCGGATCCTTTCGCGATGGAAATCGTGGCGGACGGAGTGCGGATGAGCCTGAACGCGGGGAATTATACAGGATACCGGCGAACCCTGAATCTGCAAAACGGCTTTCTCTGCCGGAGATTCGAACTGGATCTGAACGCAGGAACGGACAGCGGAGATACGGCTTCTGTGCGGCCGCATAAGAGAAGCGGGGACAACGGCGGGGACTGTACGGGAAACGGAAAATGGGAGACAGGCCATAACCGGCTTCAATGTGAATTCGAGAGATTTGTCTCCATGGAAGATTTGCATCTTCTGGGGCAGAGGGCGAGATTCTGCGCGGCGGAGGGAGAAGTCGAGATGGAACTGATATCCGGGATCGGCGGGGAACGCCGCGGCGAGCCGCATTTTCTGCCGGGACACGGGGATGTCGTCCTGTCCGCTCATCAGGAAAGGCCGCGGCACGGCGGCCTTCTGCAGTACGTGGAAACTACCCGCGAGAGCAGGATCTGCGTTTCGGTGGGAGCGTCTGTCCGGGTCACGGTTGCGGATTCTGCGCGCGGATCAGAGGGGAACGATGAGGCGCCGGTTGAGGTGCTCCATGCAAAAAATGGGATATTCTTCCGCTATCATGTGTCTCTGAAACCGGGACAGGAGCTGATACTGGAAAAGCTGTGCCGTGTCGCCACGACGCGGGATCAGGAGAACAGCACCCGAAAGAGTGCCGCTGACTTTGGACGCGGGAAGGAATGCCCGAAGGCGGGCGCGAATGTGGAAGGAGAAAACCTGTCGGAGGAGCGTTGGCTTGAGCAGGAACGGGAGCGTGTTTTGGCGCTGGATGGATTGTCCTATGACGCTTCGGCGCAAGCGTCGGCCGCGCGCTGGGATAAGCTGTGGCAGGAGCAGGATGTCCTGATCGAGACGCGCCCGTGCGGCGGGTGCAGCGACCAGCTGGCGATTCGCTTTGCCATTTATCATATGAATATCATGGCGCCGCTCCATGACCCGCGGATGGGCATCGGAGCTAAGGGGCTGTCCGGCCCGGGATATTTAGGCCACAGCTTCTGGGATACGGAGATATACCTGCTTCCGTTTTTCATCTGGACGAACCCGGCCGGGGCCCGTTCGCTCCTGGAATACCGTTTTCTTGGGCTGGACAGCGCCCGCGCAAACGCACGCCTCCACGGTTTTGAAGGAGCGATGTATCCGTGGGAGAGCGGCTGGATTGCCGATGGGGAAGTATGTCCGGATGAAGCGTTTTCAAAATATGAGCAGCATGTGACGGCCGATGTCGCTTACGGGGTCGTCCTGTATGAAGAGATCACCGGGGATCGGGACTTCATGCGAAGCTGCGGCTGTGAGATTTTGTTTGAGACGGCCAGGTTCTGGAGTTCGCGGCTGGAATACTGCCGCGAGACGGACCGATATGAGATCCGCGGCGTGATCGGGCCGGATGAATTTACCCATGACGCGGACAACAACGCGTTTACGAATTACATGGCTCACGCCAATCTGATGGAAGCCGTCCGATGGAACGAGCGGCTGAAAAGGGAAGATCCCGGGACGTGGAGCCGTCTTAATGCGAAGCTTAACGAGAAGAATCTGTCAGGAAATGAGCGGACGGGAGGCAGGTCTCTGGATGAGCAGACGCACGTCGGGCCTCTGGATGAGCGGACGGACAACAGGTTTTTGGATGCGTGGGCGGCCGACTGGGAGGAGAAAGCGCGGCGGCTGTATCTTCCTGCGCCCGATGAGAATCACATTTTGCCGCAGGACGACACCTGGCTTACGCTTCCGGAAATTGATCTAAATCCGTACCGGGCAGGGCTTAGGCTTTTGCGGCAGGATTACCCTTATCCCTCCTACACGAAGCTTAAGGTGGCGAAGCAGGCAGATGTGACGGCTCTTTTGTGGCTGATGGGAGAGCGGTTCACCCCGGAAGTGAAGAAAGCCGGCTTCGATTTCTATGAGCCTTTTTGTGTCCATGAATCTTCGCTCAGCCTGAGCGCCTATGCGCTTCTGGCCGCTGATATCGGGGAAACGGACAAGGCGTATGGGCTTTTTTCCCGCACGAAAAGGATCGATCTGGAAAATGAGACGCATTCCAGCGACGCGGGGATACACGCGGCGTCTCTCGGCGGCATATGGCAGTGCTGTGTGCTGGGCTTTGGCGGCGTCCGAATCTGCGGCGGCCGACTCAGGATCGTGCCGCATCTTCCCAAACAATGGGAGAAAATGTCTTTTCAGGTCTCATGGCAGGGCAGCAGGTTGACGATATCTGTGGATCATCGTCAGGTGCGCGTGCAGGCGTCAGAGGGAGAGACGCTGGAAATCCTTGCGGAGGACGGAACCGTCAGAGGAAACGGAACCATTATCTGGCGCCGCAGCGGGCGCCGGCAGGACGGGAGGCGAAGTATGTGAGGAAAGAAGGGGGAGGGACAACGGCCGGTATCCGCGGAGTGATCTTTGATCTGGACGGCGTTTTGGTCCACACAGACCGCTTCCACTGTGAGGCGTGGAAGCGGATCGCAAATCAGTGCGGCGTTCCGTTTGACGAGACGGTCAATGACAGGCTGCGCGGCGTCGGCCGTATGGACAGCCTTGAGATCATCCTGGAGGCCTATGAGGGACCGGAACTGTCGCCGGAGGAAAAATACCGCCTGACAGAGCAGAAAAATGAGCTGTATCGCTGCTTCCTTCAGACGATGGGGCCGAGGGATATCAGTGAAGAGGTGCGCGGAACCTTAAGCAGCTTAAAGAAGAGGGGCTATCTGCTGGCGGTCGGCTCTTCCAGCCGGAACGCGCCGTTTATCGTCCGGCAGACCGGCCTGGAGCCGTTTTTTGACGCCGTGATCGACGGAAGTCAGCTTCAGCGGCCGAAGCCGGATCCGCAGGTATTTCTGCTGGCCGCCGCGCGGCTGGGAACGGAAGCGGCGGAGTGCGCGGTTGTGGAGGATGCCTGTTCCGGCGTCCTGGCGGCGAAATCAGCAGGCATGATTTCCGTGGGGATCGGGTCGGCGGTTCCCGCTGAGGCGTCCGATTACCATATCGATCATTTGCAGGAGCTGTTGGAGATATTCTGACAGCTCTTTTGTATGTATTGGCAAATGCCGCCGCTTGTGATATGATTCATATGAAATACAGACAAGGAGAAACGATATGAAGATCGTGACATTCAATATCCGCGTAGACTGCGGCAATGATGGTATTTACAATTTCTGCTATCGAAGGGATCTGGTTTTGGAGAAGATCCTAAAGGAGCAGCCGGATATCCTGTGCTTTCAGGAGGTCATGCCCAATGTGGCGGTATGGCTCAGGGAGAATCTTCGGGATTACTATGTGATCGGCTGCGGCCGTGATAAACAGCTGAGGGATGAGCAGACGACGATCGCCTACCGCTGGGATCGGCTGAATCTGATGCGGATGGAGACCTACTGGCTGTCGGAGACGCCGATGGTTCCGGCCTCCCGCTATCCGGATCAGAGTATTTGTCCCAGGGTCTGCACCGAGGCGGTATTTGAGGAGATGGAGACGGGCCTGGTGTTCCGTGTGGCTAACACACACTTGGATCATGAAGGGACGGAGGCCAGAATCCGGGGGCTCCGGCAGATTATGACGCATCTGGCCGAGGCAAAATTCTTCCCCAAGGCGCCGGTGATCCTGACCGGCGACATGAACGCGGAGCCGGACAGCGAGGAAATCGCGCTTATGAAGGACTATCCGGAGTTCGTCAATGCGGCAGAGGGAATCGGCGTCACCTATCATGGTTTTCACAAGGAAGAGGAGGCCTGCAGCATCGATTACATTTTCATAAGCGGCGGCCTGCGGTGCGAGTCCGTGGAGAAATGGACCGACGAGAGGGACGGGATTCCGCTGTCGGACCATTATCCGGTGTGCGCGGAGATACGCAGATGAAATTACTGTTCATGATCGGAAATGCGGCTGTCGGTAAGATGACCGTCGGACAGGAGCTGGCGAAGCTTACGGGGCTGCGCCTGTTCCATAACCATGTGACGATCGAGCCGGTGATCGAGGTCTTCGGCCGGTTCGACAGCACGGTGATTAAAAGGCTCCGCCAGGTCATTTTTGAGGAATTCGCAAAATCGGACAATTACGGTATGATCTTCACATTTATGTGGGCGTTTGACCAGCAGGAGGACTGGGACTACATCGAGTGGGTGAAGAGCATTTTTAAACCGTATGATACGGAGTTTTACTATGTGGAGCTGGTCGCTTCCCGCGAGGTTCGCCTGCAGAGAAATGTAACGGAAAACCGGCTGAAACATAAAGCCTCGAAACGGGAGCTTGAGGAATCCAGCGCGCGGCTTGTGCGGGACGATGAGAAGTACCGGCTGGAGAGCTACGAAGGCGAGATCCCATTTGAGAATTACATGAAGATCGATAACTCGGATCTGTCGCCGGAGACGGTTGCGCGGATAATCAAGGAGCGGTTTTCTTTATAGGAGAAAATGCGGCCGGCAGACTGCACCTGGATGGGCCATATGGAGTTTAAGGTTTTCCCGCGGACCTGCTTAGAGGTTTAGCAGGTCAGCGGGAATTTTTCTGTAAATGCTATAAATTTCTGCATTTCTTCTGTGACATATTTCCCTTTTTTCCAAACCAGGCCTACGTTGATGAACGATATGGGGGTGCAGGTTTATGGCGTCAAACCGTGTCATGAGAAGCTGGTCTGGACGGAATCCCCATTGAACAGGAGTACTTTCTGATTGTCGAGCTGCTCCATTTTCACGGCGGACAGGCCGGCAAGAGGATGAGACCTGGAAACGCAGAAATAGAGCTGGCATTTGAAGAGTACGGAATTGTTGAATTTATCGATGTTGAACAGTTCCATGTTGACCAAAGCCAGATCAGGAAAATCGGTCTGAACCAGATCACAGGCCCGGACGGAGCCGTATTCTTCCAGAACGACAGGAATATCCGGGTATTGTCCTTGTATTTCCATGCACACAGAGAGACGGTGACGCTTGGCGTGTATTTCCCGCGTCGGTGTGCAAAAAGAACGTCGGAGGCAGTTTTTTGAGGCGGCTGTGTCAGATGGTATTTGATTTTTGGGTATTTGATTTCGGTAAGAAAGGTATTGCATCCTTGCGGTGTTTTGGGTATACTTATCGCGAAAAATGGCTGAAACCAGCGATGTCTGAAATCAGTGAAAGAAAGGACAGAAATGATGACGATCAAAGATTACCCCTACCTTTACGAAACGCATCTCCACACCAGGCCGGGAAGCGCCTGCGCGCATAATTCGGGCGCGGAGATGGCGGAGGCGGCCCACCTTGCGGGCTACGCGGGAATCATCGTAACGGACCATAACTGGGGCGGCAATACCGGAATCGACCGGTCACTGCCCTGGGAAGAATGGGTGGATGGATTTATGACAGGTTACGAAAATGCGTTGGAATATGGCCGGAAACACGATCTGGATGTATTCTGGGGATATGAGGCAGGTTACGAGGGTACAGAGTTTTTGATCTACGGGATTACACCGGAGTGGCTGAAGGCCCATCCGCAGATCCGTACCGCTGATGTGAGGGAGCAGTACCGGCTGATCCACGAGGGCGGCGGGATGGTCATTCACGCCCATCCGTTCCGGGAGGCCGGTTATATTCCGGAAATAAGGCTGTACCCGGAGTATGTGGACGGCGTAGAGGGAATTAATGCGGCCCATTCCTCCAGCCGGAGTATGGGCCACAATAATCCGGAATATGACAGACGGGCGATCCGCTACGCCAATGAACATAATCTTCCGATTACGGCCGGATCAGACATTCACACGACGAACCTTCTGGGCGGCGGCGTGGCGTTTAAGCGGCGGCTTACCTCGGTCCGGGATTACTGCAAGGCAATCCTGAGCGGAGAGGATTATGTCCTGACCAATGGCGACGCGGTATTTGATCAGCGTGGGACGCTGCTTTACCGGCTGCGGTAACAGCTGTTCAGCGTTTTGGTGATAAGCGGCGAAATTCTGCAGCAGGGCGTCCTTTTTTTGTCCCGCGGCTGCCAACCTTTCAGCAGAAGCCCTCACTATATAACCAGACGGCGCCGGGAGTGATAAAAGTGGAAAAGCAGAAAGCGGATCAGATCATAACGGAATATATGCAGAGGCTGTACGGATTTGCGATGAAGAAGGCCTATTCTTATGACGAGGCGGAGGAGTTGTGCGCGGAGATCATAAAGGAAGTGTACATTTCCCTTCGGCGGGCCGGAGAGATCGTCAATCTGGAAGGCTACGTCTGGCGGATCAGCGAGCATACCTACGCCCGTTATGTTTCGGCCAGAAAAAGGCACGAAGGCATTTCCATCGACGGAATGGAGCTTCCGTTCTACGATGATTACGCGCTGGAAGATCCGGAGGAGGAAATGAAAAGGCTCCGCCGCGAGATTGCTTTCCTGACGGAGAGACGCCGCAGGATCATTTTCCGTTTTTATTACGAGGACACACCTATTTCCGTGATCGCGCGTGAGATAGGCATTCCCGAGGGAACCGTCAAATGGCATCTGAATAAGGCGAGAAATGAGTTGAAGGAGGGCTTTCAAATGGAGAGAAAGATCGGAAAATTAGGGCTTGCGCCGGTTACGGCGCTAGATTTCAGCCACGGTGGGAATCCGGGTTCCAACTTAGGACCGGAGTCCTATCTGGGCGACCAGCTGAACCTGAATATCGTGTACAGCGTGTACTGGCAGCCGCGGACGGCGGAGGAGATCGCGGAGGAGCTGGGCATGACGCCGGTGTATCTGAAAGAGCGGATCGATTTCCTGGA
>CANRHU010000065.1 GCA_947630485.1 uncultured Lachnospiraceae bacterium | reverse complement strand
ACGTTTCGTGACGTTTTGGAGTGTTTTATTTGGTTAAAATGCCTAATTTTTTGTTATTTGTTATAATTGACGATCTTGCCGAAGTCCGGCTTTAAGGACGCGCCGCCCACCAGGCCGCCGTCGATGTCGGGCTGGGCAAACAGCTCCGGAGCGCTTCCGGCCGATACGGAGCCGCCGTACTGGATGCGGATCGCCGCCGCGGTCGCTTCATCGTACAGCTCGCCGATGCAGGCGCGGATCGCCGCGCAGACCTCCTGAGCCTGCTCGGTGGTGGCTACCTTGCCGGTGCCGATGGCCCAGATGGGCTCGTAGGCGATGACGGCCGTCTTCGCCTGGTCCGCGGTCACGCCCAGGAAGGCGATCTTGATCTGCTGACGGATCCAGTCGATGGTGATGCCCTGCTCGCGCTGCTTTAAGGACTCGCCGCAGCAGATGATCGGGGTAATGCCGTGCTCAAATGCTTTAAGGATCTTCTTATTGACGGTCTCGTCGGTCTCCGCGAAATACTCTCTTCTCTCGGAGTGGCCGATGATCACGTACTTGACGCCGGCATCCACCAGCATATTCGGGGAGATCTCGCCGGTGTAGGCGCCCTTCTCCTCATAGTACATATTCTCCGCGCCGATCTGGATATTCGTCCCCTCGGCAGCCTTCATGGCCGGGATAATGTCGATAGCCGGCACGCAGAAGACCACATCCACGTCGTCATTGACCACAAGGGGCTTTAACTGCTCAACCAACGCAACCGCCTCGCTGGGAGTCATGTTCATTTTCCAGTTGCCCGCGATGATTTTCTTTCTTGCCATATCTGATATTCTCCTGTTCCTGGTTTCTGTATCAGCCTTATTCTTTATTTGTCGTCTGCCGCCGCAACGCCCGGAAGCTCCTTGCCCTCAAGGAATTCAAGGGAAGCGCCGCCGCCTGTGGAAATGTGGCTGACCTTGTCGGCAAAGCCCAGCTGGTTCATGGCTGCCGCGGAATCGCCGCCGCCGATGATCGTGGTAGCTTCGGTCTCAGCCAGAGCCTTAGCGACTGCGATGGTGCCCTTCGCCAGAACCGGGTTCTCGAATACGCCCATCGGTCCGTTCCAGACGACGGTCTTGGCGGACTTCACAGCGTCAGCATACATCTTGGCGGTCTCCGGTCCGATGTCCAGGCCTTCCATGTCAGCCGGAATCTCGTCGGAGGAAACTACGGATACCTCGATCGGAGCGTCGATCGGGTTCGGGAAGGAAGCGGCCACGGTGGTATCAACCGGCAGAAGCAGCTTCTTGCCAAGCTTTTCGGCCTTCTCCATCATTTCCTTGCAGTAATCGATCTTCTCGTCGTCTACCAGGGAGTTGCCTACGCCCTTGCCCTGAGCCTTTAAGAATGTGAACGCCATGCCGCCGCCGATGATCAGAGTATCGCACTTCTCAAGCAGGTTGTTGATCACGTTCAGCTTATCGGCAACCTTGGCGCCGCCCAGAATCGCTACGAACGGTCTCACCGGGTTCTCAACCGCGTTGCCCAGGAAATCGATCTCTTTCTGCATCAGATATCCGACCGCGTTGGTGCCGCCCTTGGCGGTGATGAATTTGGTCACACCCTCTACCGAAGCATGGGCTCTGTGGGAGGAACCAAATGCGTCGCATACATAATCGTCGGCCAGATCAGCCAGCTCCTTGGAGAACTCCTCGCCGTTCTTGGTCTCTTCCTTGCCGCGGAAGCGGGTGTTCTGCAGAAGAACCACATCGCCGTCCTTCATAGCGGCAACCGCTGCCGTAGCGGCCTCGCCGGTTACATTGTAATCAGATACAAAGACGACTTCCTTGCCCAGCTTCTCGGTCAGTCTGGCGGCTACAGGAGCCAGGGACTCGCCCTCGTTCGGGCCGTTCTTTACTTTGCCCAGGTGGGAGCAAAGGATCACCTTCGCGCCTTCACCGATCAGCTTATTGATGGTGGGCAGAGCGGCTACGATACGGGTCTCGTCCGTGATCTTGCCTTCCTTAAGCGGCACATTGAAATCGCAGCGTACCAGGACTTTCTTGCCCTTCAGATCTTTCAGATCGTCAACTGTCTTTTTGTTAAGCATTGCTATATTACCCCTTTCTGGTTATAGTACTTGGAAAAAGGGTCCGGTCCTAAGACCGGACCCTAGTGGTCACTTGAATATTCGCTTTCGGCCCGCTACACCGCAGGCATCCCTTGGGAAGTGCCGACGGGTATGTTCCGCTCGACTAACCTCATGCTTCGCCTGACGGCTCGCATTCGCTAAGTCTCGGGAACGACGTTCGCACTAACCTCGCACTTCGCCCTTGGCTCGCGCTCGCTAAGTGCTCACAATCATCCTAATTCCGCGAAGTACTTGATGGTGCGGACCATCTGGCTGGTGTAGGAGTTCTCGTTGTCATACCAGGACACAACCTGAACCTCATACAGATCGTCAGCGATCTTGGCAACCATGGTCTGAGTCGCATCGAACAGGGAGCCGTAGGTCATGCCGATAACATCGGAAGAAACGATCGGATCCTCGTTGTAGCCATAGGAAGCGGAGGAAGCTGCCTTCATAGCGGCGTTGATGCCCTCTACGGTCACATCCGTGCCCTTGACAACCGCGGTCAGGATCGTGGTGGAACCAGTCGGAACCGGCACACGCTGTGCGGAACCGATCAGCTTGCCGTTCAGTTCCGGGATAACCAGGCCGATCGCCTTGGCAGCGCCGGTGGAGTTGGGAACAATGTTGGCAGCGCCGGCTCTCGCCCTGCGCAGATCGCCCTTCCTGTGCGGGCCGTCCAGAATCATCTGGTCGCCAGTGTAAGCATGGATCGTGCTCATGATACCGGACTGGATCGGAGCATAATCATTCAGAGCCTTAGCCATCGGAGCCAGGCAGTTGGTGGTGCAGGAAGCAGCGGAGATGATGGTGTCGTCCTTGGTCAGGGTGTTCTCATTTACGCTGTATACGATAGTCGGCAGATCATTGCCAGCCGGAGCGGAGATAACAACCTTCTTCGCGCCTGCGTCGATATGTGCCTGAGCTTTGGACTTCTTGGTATAGAAACCGGTGCACTCCAGAACGACGTCTACGCCCAGCTCGCCCCACGGAAGCTTGGAAGCGTCAGCCTCTTTGTAGATCGTGATCTTCTTACCGTCAACAACGATGTTGTCCTCGCCGGCCTCTACCGTGTGCTTGCCTTCGCCGATGTGTCCGGCATATCCGCCCTGAGCAGTGTCATACTTTAACAGATGAGCCAGCATCTTGGGATCGGTCAGATCGTTGATCGCAACAATCTCATAGCCCTCTGCTCCGAACATCTGACGGAAAGCCAAACGTCCGATACGTCCAAAACCATTGATCGCAACTTTTACTGCCATGATTTCATTCCTCCTAAATATAGATGATTTGATTGTGAAAATATAATCAACCCGGTTCTTATTCTACCTGATTTTGCCAGAAATAGCAAGTCCTTTCTGGAAAATCAGCGGATTTTTATATTCTATATACAATGGCGGCGCCGCTTTGTGCATTTTTTCACAAAGGGTCTCTACATCTCGTTCTTCACATATCCGGCCAGATTATACGCATGGTCGGAGATGCGCTCCAGGTTTGTCAGGATATCCAAAAACACGATTCCGGCGGACGGTTCGCATTCCCTGCGGGAGAGACGTTCGATATGCTTCTCACGCAGTTCCTCCTCCAGACTGTCCACCTCATCCTCATACTGACTCACCTTGCGGACCGCGTCCATATTGCCCGTTTTCCTGGCCTCGATGGCATATTCGAAGGACTTAAACACCACTCCGCTGATCTCCTCCAGATCCTCGATGCCGGTCTCAGAGACATTCAGATTGTGATCCACCAGATACTTGGCCAGCTCCGCCAGATTCTCCGCGTGGTCTCCCACGCGCTCGATATCGCTGACGCTGTAAAACAGGTTGTTGACCACGACCTTCTGATGCTCGGTCAGCGACAGGTTCTCGATGCGGATCATATATTCGGTCAGCATCTTTTCCATATTATCAATCGTTTTCTCAACTTTATACACATCCTCGACCTCATGCAGGTTGCCTGTCAGAAGAGCGTCGATACTGCGCTTCACATTTCCAAGGGCCGTCATGCCCATATGCTGAATTTCCAGGGACGCCGTCTCGATGGCGAACGCAGGCGAGCGGAAGATTCTCTCATCCAGATGCTTGAGCGTAACGGCCGCCTCGTCGTCCTCCTGCTCCTCTTCCTTCTCCTGGGGCGTTTCCTTGACCAGGATACCGGACAGCTTCACAATCTGATCCGCGAACGGATACTGCACGATTGTCTTAAGGATATTATAGGTAGTATGGAAAATGGAAATCTGCACCGCCGCTACCTTCCACCCGGCAATCTGCGGGTTCATCGTGAAGAAAACGAACGCGACGGCCACGCAGAGCACGGCGCCGACCAGATTAAAGATCAGATTCATAACCGCCGCACGCTTGGCGTCCCGGGAACCGCCGAGAGCCGAGAGCATGGCTGTGGAGCAGGCGCCGATGTTCTCGCCCAGACAGATATAGACGGCCGCATTCGCAGTCACCACGCCGCTCATGGCCAGCGTCTGGAGAATACCGACGGAGGCCGAGGAACTCTGCAGAAGCAGCGTTACGAGAATACCAATCAAAATGCCAAGGAATGGATTGCCGCCCAGAAGCGCGAACGCCTTGCCGAAGATCGGCGCGTCCGAATAGACGGAAATGGAGGAAGACATCATCTCAAGCCCCAGAAACAGAAGTCCCAGACCCACCAGGATCTGTCCCGCGATGTGATCCTTCTGTTTCTTCAAAAACAGAATCAGAAGCGCGCCGATACCGACCATCAGAGGCGCGTAGAAAACCGGTTTGAGCACCGCCATCGCATTGCCCAGCTGACTCAGGGAAACTACCCAGCCGGTGATCGTGGTGCCGATATTGGCTCCCATGATAATCCCGATGGCCTGGCTCAAATTCATCACGCCCGCGCCCACAAAACCGACCACCATGACCGTCGTAGCGCCGCTGCTCTGGATAATGATCGTGATCGCAGTACCCAGGATCACGCTCATCAGACGGTTGCTGGTCAGCATCCCCAGAAGCTGCTTCAGCTTGCCGCCCGCGGTCTGCTGCATACCGTCTGCCATCTGGTGCATCCCGTACAGGAACATGCCAAGACCGCCTATGAATCCGAATATATTCGATACGTCGCTGATCGTCATAACTTCCTCCCGGCTACTTCCTGTTTTCCGGCGCCATCTTATCCTGCGCATCTGATTTATCATATCATACGAAGACACAGACTGACAAGAGGTTTTCAAAGAAATACTGCGGAAGGGAATACCGCGGAACATCCAGGAATCGAGCAGAGCGTCACTGGCGCGTTTTTGCATACCGACGTCATACAGGAAGCGTGTCACCGGCGCGTTTTTGCATACTGACATGAAACAAGCGCATGACAAACCGCGCCGCACATTGTAAAAAGGAGTGTACAGAATGGCCGTCCCGTGGTAAAATTTTCATGCGGCAATAGGAATCGACCACAAAACCAGAAAGGAGTTTCCTTCATTATGCTTTGCGATTTCCATCTTCATACCAGTTTCTCCGGTGACAGCAGCACGCCGCCCGCACAGCAAATTGAGCGCGCCATCGCCCTGGGCATGGAACGGATCTGCATCACCGACCATCACGACTACGATGTGGTCTCCGTTCTCGACTTTACCCTGGACTTTCCCACATATCTGTCCGCCCTGGCGCAGCTGCGGGAACAGTACCGGGACCGGATCCGCATCGAAATCGGTGTAGAGCTGGGACTGCAGCGGCACATTGCGGATTATCTGAGAGAATTAATACAAACCAACCGCTTCGACTTCATCATCGGCTCCAATCATTTCATTGACGGCCTTGATCCGTACCTCCCGGTTTTCTACGAGAACCGCACGGAACAGGAAGCGCTGCGGCGTTTTTTTGAATCCTCCCTGGAAGTCGCGCAGGAGCTGGACTGCTATGACAGCTTCGGCCATTTGGACTATATCGTGCGCTACTGCCCCACAAGAAACGCCAACTACCGGGCCGCCGACTATATGGACTATATCGACCCGCTGCTGCGGACGCTAATCCAGAAAGGCAAGGCGCTGGAATGCAACACCGGCGGCTTCCGCCGTCAGCTGGGACACCCCAATCCCTGCGAAGATATCCTGCGCCGCTACCGCGAGCTCGGCGGGGAGCTTCTGACGGTCGGCTCCGACGCCCATACCCCGGACTATGTGGGCTGTGAATTCATCCGCACAGCGGAGATACTGCGGGAATGCGGTTTCAAGTACTATACGGTGTATCATGAAAGGAAGGCGGAGATGCTGCCGCTGTGAGACAAAAAAAGAGGTATGCGAACACCCAGTGTTCGTATACCTCGCCAGGGAGTGGAGACGACAGGACTCGAACCTGCGACCCTCTACACGTCAAGCAGATGCTCTCCCAGCTGAGCTACATCTCCAACGGAAATCATTATAAAGGATAAACTGCATTTTTGCAACCCTTTTCTTTAACTTTTTGCATTTCGCTCTTTGCCGCTCTTTGCCGTTTGGACCATCTGCCGCGCCGTCTAGTTCAGCGCCAGCGCGGCCAGTGTCTCCGCCACCGTCTCAGCGACAGTCTCCGCTTCCTCCTCGGAAAAGTAGCCGCAAGCTGCCATCCGGCGCACCACCTGGAGCTGTCTCTGCGCGGCCAGATCCGGATTCTTCGTCGGCGCGTACTTCGACGGCGCATTGGGAATACCGGCCAGAAGCGTGCTCTCGTACTGGTTCATCTCGTCTGTCTCCTTGCCGAAGTATCCCTCGCAGGCGGAACCCACGTCATAGTACCCGTCTCCGAAATAAATGCTGTTTACATACAGTTCAAAGATATCTTCCTTGCTGTACTCCTGCTCCAGGGCCAGAGCCAAAAAGACCTCCGCCACCTTTCGCGTAAGCTCCTTATCCTGGCTGAAATACAGATTCTTCGCCAGCTGCTGGGTGATCGTGCTGCCGCCCTCCACGAAAGCCCCGGCCTTCACATCATTGACGACCGCACGGCAGATCGCGATCAGATCCACGCCGCCATGACGGAAGAACCGCTTATCCTCCACGGCCACCACCGCGTCAATGTAATCCTCCGGCAGTTCCTCATACTCTGTATAATTCTCCTGGGTGCGGATCTCCTCCACCTTTTCCTCCAGGCTCACCTCTTCGACCGCATCCTGGTACATCTTGTATCCCTGTCCGGCCACCACAAACCCGGAGCAGAGCGCAACTGCCATCGCCATGCCAACTGCCGCCTTCACAATCCGAAACATCTTATCCATCCGCTTATCTGCTCCTCTCTTTTTCTGATGCTGTCAGTATAGCAGAAAAAAACGAGGAAGACTTTACCATTCCCTTATGTTTTCAAACGGTTCCCTGACGATTTTGGACGAAACTATGAAGCCAGCGCAAGAAATGATGAAGATTCCAAACATTCTCTGAAAAATCATGAAAAAATTCTTACGGTATTTTCCTTTCGCATATCCGCACACCGAAAAAGGCGTCCCCCGCTTCCGCAGGAAACGCCCGCATACCGCTTGCCTGTTCTGCGCCTGACAGCGCCGCTTTCCGTCCATTTACAGACCTTTCGCCTGTCAATTCGCCAGCATCATCCGGTCATTGGCAAACTCTTCGCCGCTGGCCTCGCCGAATTTCTTAAGCAGATCCTCCACCGTAAGATTCTTCTTTGTCTCGCCGGATACGTCGTAAATGATCCGTCCCTCATGCATCATGATCAGGCGGTTGCCCATGGCAATCGCGTCCTTCATGTTATGGGTCACCATCAGCGCCGTCAGGTTCTGCTCCTCCACAAATTCCTGCGTCAGATCGAGCACCTTCCGGGCCGTCTTCGGATCCAGCGCCGCCGTGTGCTCATCCAGAAGAAGAAGCTTCGGCCGCTCCAGCGTCGCCATCAGAAGCGTAAGCGCCTGCCTCTGCCCTCCGGAGAGAAGGCCCACCTTGGAGGTCAGTCTCGTCTCCAGTCCCAGGCCAAGTCTGGACAAGAGATCGCGGTAAAGCTTCCGCTCCTGGTTGCGGATACCGGGACGCAGAGTCCTTCGCCCGCCGCGGCGCAGGGCAAGGGCAAGGTTTTCCTCAATGCCCATGGAGGCCGCCGTGCCGTTCATCGGATCCTGAAACACGCGGCCCATGAACTTCGCCCGTTTATGTTCCGGAAGCTTCGTCACGTCCTGGCCGTCGATCACAATCTGTCCCTCGTCCACCGGCCACACGCCGGCGATGGCGTTGAGCATCGTGGACTTGCCGGCTCCGTTGCCTCCGATAACGGTGCAGAAATCGCCGTCGTTTAAGGTAAGGCTCAGACGATCGAGCGCCTGTTTTTCATTTACCGTGCCTACATTGAAGGTTTTGGAAATACCTTTAATCTCCAGCATTATTGACTTCCTCCCTTCTTTGCGGGCTTTGTGAAATACTTGCTCTTCCAGTAGGGAATCGCAAGGAAGACCGCAACCACAACCGCGGAGAGGATCTTAAGAAGATCCGTGTCAATCCCCCGCCAGATGACAATCTGATAAACCAGATAATACACAATCGAACCCATCGCCACGGAGAGGAGCCTGAGCGCGAAATTGTGGAAAATCCGGCCGAAGATCGCCTCCCCGATGATAACCGCCGCCAAACCGATAACGATCGCGCCGCGTCCCATATTCACATCCGCGAATCCCTGATACTGGGACAGAAGCGCACCGGAAAACGCCACAAGACTATTCGATAGCATCAGGCCCAGCACCCGGTTAAAGCCGGTATTGATGCCCTGCGCTCTCGCCATCCTGTCGTTGCAGCCGGTGGCGCGCAGAGAGCAGCCGAGCTCTGTGCCGAAGAACCAGTACAGAAGCGCGATCAGCAGCACGACGATCACCGCCACCAGGAGGATTGTATTTTTATAAACGGGCACGCCCCGGATAAAACGCAGGGACACCAGCAGATTAAATTTATCCACATTGATGGCCTGATTGGCCTTGCCCATAACTTTCAGATTTACAGAATACAGACCGAGCTGTGTCAGGATCCCTGACAGAATCGCCGGGATTCCCATAAACGTATGCAGGATGCCTGTGACCATACCGGCCAGCATACCCGCGAGAAGGGCCCCAAGCATGGACACCCATATATTGTGGCCGGTCAGCATCAGCATAATGCAGACAGCGCCGCCCGTCCCAAGGGAGCCGTCCACCGTCAAATCCGCAATATCAAGCACCCGGTAAGTGATATAGACGCCGATAGCCATGATGCCCCAGATCAGTCCCTGCGCCACGGCGCCGGGAAGGGCGTTAAATAATTTCGTCAGTTCAGCGATTGTGAACATATCTAACATACGGTTACCTCATTCGTTGAAATCCGCAAAACCACAGCAGGCGGAATTCACCGTTCCGCCCCGCTGTGGTCTCACCAAAAGAATCTATTTCTGTAGATTACTGCTCAATAGCGACATAGTCGTCCGGGATCTCAATGCCCAGCTCGCCGCAGATCGTCGGGTTGTACTTCTTCGTAAACTGCGGAGCGTACTCGATGGGCATTTCGGCAATATCCGCTTCGCCGTTCAGGATTTTCACAGCCATACGGCCCGTGCCTACGCCCAGATCATAATAGCTGATCGACAGGGTAGCCACACCGCAGCCGGCGCAGATGCCTTCCTCGCCCGCAATCACCGGGATCCCTGCCGGACGGCAGATATTGTCCACGATGGCAGTGTTGGAAGCGACGGTGTTATCGGTCGGTACATAGATCACATCGCAGTTGTTGGCCGCGTTGGTCACAACGGTAGACAGGTCATTGGAATCTGAAAATGCGTAGAACTCGCACTCATAACCCATACCCTCGAGAGCCGCCTTCACCACGTCCACCTGATACTGGGAATTCGCCTCCGCGGAGCAGTACAGCAGACCCACGATCTTAGCATCCGGGAACAGTTCGTTCAGCATGGCAGCCTGCTCATCCAACGGCGCCAGATCGGAGGTGCCGGAAATATTGCCGCCTACGGTGCCGTCGAAATCCTCGATTCCCAGCGCCACGCCGTACTCGGTGACGGAGGTGCCCAGAATCGGAATCTCATTGGTGCCTGCCTGCGCCGCCTGAAGAGCGGGCGTCGCATTGGCCATAATCAGATCCACATTGTTGGATACGAAGCTGTTAATAATGGTGGCGCAGGTATTGGAATCACCCTGTGCGTTCTGCTCGTCAAAGGTAACGGCATCGCCGAAGGCATCCTTCAGGGCATCCTTGAATCCCTGTGTAGCCGCGTCAAGCGCGTCATGCTGCACCAGCTGGCAGATACCCACCACATAGGTCTCCCCTGTGGTCTCCGCCGCAGCCTCTGTCGTCTCCTCAGCAGCAGTCTCCGCCGCTGTCGTCTCGGCAGCTGTGGTTTCCGCAGCCGTCGTTTCCGCCGCTGTCGTCGCGGCGGCCGTCGTCTCCGCGGTATTCCCGCCTCCGCAGGCCGTCAGGGAGAGCGCCATAACTCCGGCAAGCGCCAGAGCCGTCAATTTGCTCACTTTTCTCATAATCCATCTCCTCAATTCTTTTATGTATTGGTTCCTGATAAAGCCCTTGAAAAAGAACCAAGAAGTATCATACTACAAAATTTCCCCTGAGTCAACGCTTTGAATGGGAAATTTATTAGAAATTCAACGTACTAAATCATTAAACAATCCGCTGTTTTCCGCTGTTTCTCCATGGAATTCTGTTTCCGTTTTCATCCGCTTCTTCACGGGGTTCTATTTCAATACTTCCTTATACACCCTCAGAACATTTCCGTGAAATACCGCCTCGATCTCCGACTCCGCAAAGCCCTGACGGCGCATTTCCATCTCCAGAAGCGGCAAGTCCGCCGCCGTCTTCATCTCAAGCTCCCCGCCGATCCCGTCAAAATCGGAGCCCAGACCGATACACCCGATACCGCCCACCTGCTTCATATGCTTCATATGACGCACCATGTCGGACACCAGGCTGGCCGGCGTCTCCCCCTCCTTCCATTCCTCGGGGGACCGCAGAAAACCGACCCAGTAATTGATGCCCGCCACGCCCCCGCGCTCCGCGATGGCGCGGATCATATCATCGCTCAAATCTCGCGGACATCCAGGCACCAGCGCCCGGCAGTTGGAATGACTGGCCACAAACGGTCTCTTTCCGTACTTTACCACATCCCAGAAACCGGCGTCATTCAGATGGGACACGTCCACGATCATGCCAAGCCGGTCCATCTCCTCCACAAAGGCGATTCCTGTCTCCGTCAGACCGTGCTCCGTGTCCACGCGTTCCATCGCAGCCGAACCCTCCAGATTCAGGACATTGGGCCAGCCAAGCTCATTGACATAGTTCCAGGTCAGCGTCATCATCCGCACACCCAGCCGGTAAAAATCCCTCAGATATGCCAGACTGCCTTCGCAGACGCCGCCCTCCTCAATCGTCAGAAGTGCCGACATGCGTCCCTCATTCCAGTTCTTTTCGATATCCGCATAGGAACGCACGACACCGATCAAGTCCGGATGCGCTTCCATTTCCATATAAAATGTGTCCACAAGACTCATCGCATATGCAAAGGGCTTTTTCTCCCGCCCCAGATTCACAAACAGGGCAAAATTCTGCAGACCGTAATCGCCGGCCTTAAGCTTCTCCAGATCAATATGCAGATCATTGCGAAGAATGGAAATCTCCCGGCCCTTCGCTCTTAACCTGTGAATGTCTGCAATCGTGTCGCAATGCATGTCGACAACCTTCATCCTGTCAATCCTCCGTTATCCATGGATCATGATACTGATCCGCTTATACACCAGCGCCGTAACAAGCGACACGAGCACACCCTTCACCAGATTAAACGGCGCCACCGCCAGAAACACGAAGGTCCACACATTGGAAATGGCCGGATTGATCTCCGCTCCCTGCTCAATGATCTGCTCCAATGGCATAAAATTCGAATAGAACGGCAGCATGACCAGCGCGTTCAGTACCGCGCCCACGAGGGCCATGCAGACGGTTCCGACCGCCATTCCAATCATCGCGCCCTTCTTCGTCCGTTTGAACTTATAGATCACCGCTGCCGGAATCACCAGGGAACAGCCGATACAGACATTGGCGAATTCCCCGACGAACCCGGTTGACGTAGGCTTGATCACCAGCTTCACCAATATCTTCACCAGCTCGATGACGGCCCCGGCCACCGGTCCCATCGCAAACCCGCCCACCAGAACCGGAATCTCGCTTAAATCCAGCTCATAGAATGCCGGCGCGATGAACGGCAGCGGGAATTCGAACAGCATCAGCACGGCGCCCAACGCGCCGAACATCCCCATCAACGTCACGTGCTTCACAGACAGCAGTTTCTTCTCTTCTCTCATAGCTGCATCCTCCTTGAAAATGAAATGATCGTGCTAAGTTCATTCGCAAGTGGAACCGCGCGCCGCTGGCACCCTTTCTGCATATAAAGGCAAAAAGCCCCAGGCAAAGCACCTGGGGCATTCAGTCTCGGCGAAACCCGCGCATCCGCGCGGCACGCAGTTTCTTCTCTCATCCAGACTATACTGTCGGTTTTGGACTCTCACCAAATCGGCCGCCTGAGCGGTTCGCGGACTATACCGCCGGTGGGGACTTACACCCCGCCCCGAAGAACTTATCTTTTACGCAGGCTATTATAACTCGTCTCAAGGCATAATGCAAGAAGATTTCGGCACATAAAAGACATATTCCTTGAAGCTGTCCTCTGACTGTCCTCCAAATCTCCCTTGTATTCAGATAACTGAAATCGTCAGAGGGCTTATGACCTGTACTCCGCTTTCAAAAAAGAAACGTTTTTCTGTTTCATCTTCTTCCAGTCATCTGCAAGATTTCCCACCGTAAGACACTCGTATACAAACGGCCACTGCTGCTCCAATTCTCCATTTTCCTTGAGCTGCTTTGCATGATCCCTTAATTCTTTTAAAGCGTCTTTGTCCTTCCTTTTACGGCAATAGATCAGAGCCATCAAAGATAAAATGCAGTCGTTCTTCTCAACGATAGACTTGCAGTCAAACGCTTGGTTCCGGTCAGATGCAGGATCCTGGTCAAGTGCAGGCTTCCGGTCAATTTCAAGATCCTGGTCAAGTGGAAATATCTTTGCGTCGTACTTTGCGGCGTAAAATAATGCGTAAGAACACGCTTCAAAGTAATTCTTCGGCAGGTATGTCCTATAGATCAGATTGGCATAGGTTTCCACATCGGCCTGGCTGACCGCGCACGGCTCAAAAACATACTGATCAAGCAAAGGTACGATATAAGGATAGATCAGAGCCAAAGACATTACGGTCTTTGTTAAATACTGTTTCGCAGAATTTGTCAGCGTATATCCCTGCAGCAGCTTTAACGCATATAAAAGGATGGACGCATTCTCTCTATTCTGGGCCATTAATTCAATACAAAAGTCCAGAAACGCCTGAATCTCGCGGTAATCCACATACGGATGAAATTTCTCAAAATATAACGCATGGCTCTGAATCTGATGAATCCACTGGTCTCCGATACTGATTGGCAGTTCCAAAATTTCCGTTTTCTTGTGATTGAGCGCAAGTCCATATTTTTTAAGACAGCTGTTTAAAGCGACAAGAAAAGCGTCCGCCTCCTCTCTTGTCTTTACATAGCAGCAGAAATCATCAATATTGCGAATATATTCCCATTTTTCGCACAATTTCTCATCGATTCTGCAAAGTATAATTTCAGATAAAACGGAAGACGTATGAGGTCCTATTAGAATCCCATGCGTTTCCCCATTTTTAGACCGCTGTGCCCAATGATCAATCTGGTTAAACCACTCATCCCCTTTCGAGGAATTCTGTTTTGCAAATGTTTTCCCGACGAGCGCCCAGGGAAGAACATGCGTATAAATGCTTGGAAAACACTGGGATATATCCGCACTAACCATAAAGCGTTTTCCCAATGCGATATCCGGTATCGGCGCCCCGTCAACCCTCCAGTTTTTGTAATTCATTTGAAACAAGGCTTCCGTGTCGCGCATCTTCCGAATATGGATCCGGCTCACAATGTGCTTTTGGTTGGCTGTCGTATTCCGAAAATGCTCCTGAATTTCTCCCCAGTTCTCTTTCAGACAATTGCACAGCCTTTCGTGTCCCATAGGAGTCGGAATGCCGATCGCGCGCGGCGTATTGATATTCCGCATACTGTCATATCCAACATAATCGTACCATTTATCCGCAAAATTGCTCCTCTCCGGAGATTTGCAAAACGCCAGGAAAGAAGCCCCGTCAAAAACCGGCGGCAGTTTTTCAGAAAAAAGTCCGTACTGAACCAGGCGGTCATATAACTCCTCTCCGGAGATTTCCTGCATAAAATCACTGTATGTTTTTCCCATTTTATTTCGCCAGTCCTCCATTCATCAGCCTTGACGGCAAGCAGTCCCGACATCCTCGATTTTCTTCAGGCCCTCGTACATCTGCTCCGATACCGGAACCGGTACCCCCAGCCGCCCGGCCTCCCGCACCAGATAACCGCTGAAGGTCTCAAGCTCCGACTGCCGGCCGGCGCACACGTCGCGCTGAAGGGAGCTGGTCGCGTCGTCGCCGTAATCATTGTAAAATTTATGGATCACCGTATCCGCATGTTCTTCCGGAATGCCGATCCCTTCCGCCCGCGCCACCGCGCAGGCCTCGCGGACCAGCCGCTCATACTGCTTCGCTTTTTCCGGGTCATCCCGCAGCTGCCCGATCGTATTGTTATAATAAGCGGTCTCCACGTTGTAGGCGCAGTTCAGGATATACTTCTTCCAGATCTCGCACCGGATATCGTCCGCGGTCTCGTGGTCGATATCCGCTTCGGAAAGAATCCGGGACACCTCCGCAACCTTCTCCTTCTGCCGCGCATTTGCATTCTGGATTCCGATCCGCAAATTGGCGAACCGGCCCTGCTGCTCGACGGAATAGTCCGGGCGGGAAAAAGAGACAATATAGATTAAGGAGTCCACCACTACTGCCGTTTTTCCGTCACCCAGTCTCAGGAGCTCCCGCACCCGATCGCCCGCGTCCACTCCGTTCATGACCGGAACGATCACCGTCTCCTCCGTCACTGCGCCGGAACCGGCCAGATCGCGGCAGACTTCTTCCAGGGAATAATTTTTCACACAGATGAAAATATAATCCTGCGGTTCCAGGAGGCGGACAGCCTCGGCCACATGTTCCGGCCTTCCTGTCTTCTCTCCCTTATATTCGCTGTGCAAAACCAGGCCGCGCTCCTTAATCGCCCGTCCGCGCTCTCCCCGGGCCACCAGGGTCACATGAGAAAATTTCTGGATCAGCATTCCGGCCAGATAGCCTCCCACGCCTCCTACGCCGATCACGGCGATTCTTTTATCCCGCAGGTTCATTTTCTTTCTTCCTCCTCAATAATCCGTCACAACGCCGCTTTATCTAAAAGCAGAATCTGCTGTAAGTATACTCAAAACCCGGACGCCGCGCAAGAGATTTCTCCGCGCCCGGCAGCCCATTGGCAGAGGGCAGCAAATTGGCCGTCATTTCTGCAAAACAGCAAAAATACCCAAGCCCTAAAAATGTGCTGTAAACCGCTTTTGTAGATTCCCCCTCTAATCTAATAAAAATCACAAAATTTTCACAAATAGCGGCCGCCCGGCCCCTTGACTTTCGAAAACGCGCGAGTTATATTACGCATAGAACAGATAGAATTTTCTGTTCATGTTACCCATTGTCATCTGCCCGAAAGGGCATACAAACTTAACACACCTCACAGAGGTCCTGCTAAGATCAGATTTTGGAGGAAAAGGTAAATGAATACTTTAAAAGCTGAAAAAAGGGACATGGCCGTAAAGGCCAAAAAGCTCAGAAGAGAGGGGTACGTCGTAGGCAACGTATTCGGGAAGGAACTGAAGGATTCCATTCCGATCCAGATGAACAAGAAGGACGTGGACAAACTCCTGAAAACGGATCACAAGGGCAGCCAGATCATGCTGGACATCGAAGGACAGTCCTATGACGTCCTGATCAAGAATCTGGATTTCAATCCGCTGGCGGGAAGACTGGATTCGATCGAATTCCAGGCGCTGGTCAGCAATGAAATGGTACATTCTGTCGCCGAGGTCATCGTGGCGAACCATGATAAAATAGTGGGAGGCGTCGTACAGGTCGAGCTTCCAGAGATCTCTTATAAGGCGCTCCCGGCCGCGCTGGTGGATCACATCGAAGTGGATGTGGCAGGCATGAAGGTCGGCGACGTAGTTCATGTGAAGGATCTGGCTATCGCATCCGACAAGGATATCTCCATCAAGAATGATCCCGATGCGATCGTCGTCGCCGTGATCGCAATCCACAACACGGCAATCCCGGAGGCGGAAACAGAGACCGCTGAGGCGGAGAAGTAAAGAAACGAAAAGAATAATTAATTTGTTGCCGGGGCATCCGAAGGGATACCCCGGCATATTTGCGCCATCCCGGCAGTACATCGCTAAACATCAGCAGATTAGCCGTCACTTTCTCATTCTCGGTAAGCGGCTTAAACGTCCCGTTCCCATAGAGGATGTCCGTGACCATCTGCGCGACCGTGGAACCGATAAAGCCGCTCACGCCCCAGGCGATGATCAGATCCTGCATCTGCGGCGGGAAGTGCTTCGCACTCATCATCGCAAATTCCAGCGCCTTATCGGCGAAACGGGCCTTCAGTCCGTCGCTGAGTGCCGGGATCCGGGCAAAGAATTCCTCCTGCGGCTCCTTCACCACCATGATATTCACGTGACCGTCCTCCGTCAGGAATTTCCGCTCTCGCAGGCGAGCGAATTTCTCCGCGTTGGCGGGATTGACGGAGGAAGCGAATCCCGCGCCCGCACCGGCAATGTCCTCCGCCGCCTTTGCAGCCGCGTCCTCTGCCGTCTCCGCATATGCCGCGGCCCAGGCTTCGGCGGGCGCTGCCCCCAGCATCCCCTTCATATACTCGTAGAGATACTCATAATCAGAACAGAGGTTATTCTGCCAGCCTCCCGTCCGGCTGTCATGCCGGCTGTCCGCGGCCCAGGCAAAAACCGCCGGGTATTTGGACGATTCTCTCGTCATGCTGCCGCACACGCCGTACTGCGGCCACTGCCGCTTCCACCGGTAATCCGGATCCGCCGCCTTGCATTCCAGATCTACCGCGGCGGTGAAGCGGCCGCCCGCGGTCGTCTCAATCACATATCTGGACAAATCCTTCTGGATCGGAATCTCACATTTGTTCAACACACTCCAAAAGATCGCCGCCGCGTCTAGAAGCTCCCGGTTCCCGCCGGGGATATAGACGTCCGCCGCCTCGTTGACGGCCTTCCTCACAAGCGGCACATATTCCTTCACCAGCGTCTCCGCAATCTCAAGCTGCAGTTTCAGCTCCTGCTCCTGCTGCTCAAGGGAATATTCCCCGACCGAAAATTTCACATATGTCGTATAGCGGCCGCCGGTCGTTTTCACAAGAAATCCGTTTCCCTCCAGGAAATCGATCCGCTCTTTCAGATACACCGGCGTCATGCCCAGCTCCTCCGCGATCTCCTCCGCCGTCCGCGG
>CANRHU010000064.1 GCA_947630485.1 uncultured Lachnospiraceae bacterium | reverse complement strand
TGGTATGTGACCATAGCGGCCTTGAAGGCTTCCTGAATCTGTCCGGCGTCGGTTCCTTCCGCACACTCCAGATCCGTGCAACTGTAAGTGATGGGCGTTGTGGTGGCACCCTCCACAATCAGCTTCGCGGAGCCGGTCTGCAGGATCCGCTTTTCCCTGTCGTCCGGAGAAATGATGTGATTGTAAACATCTGTGCATAGCTTCTGGTTCGCCGGTTCGCCATTGGAATCGACCAACGCCAGCTTGATCGTCCCCGGTCCTTCTGCTGCGGGAATCACGATGCAGTCCCGGATTCCGGTGACTTCCTTCGCCCACCTTTTGAGGTCGGCGTCGTTTCCGATATAGGAATCACTCTCAGAAGCATATGCTTCATCAAGCCTCTGTCTCAGCTCCGCGTCACTTTCTTCCTCCGTCCCGCCCGTGATATCTTCCTGGTTCTCGATCATGGTAATACCCTTGACCGGGACGGACATGATCGTAATGCTTTTGGCCTTGACGTTGGAGCCCGGCCCCGGCTCTGCAGCGATAATCGGGACTGTGACGGTCCCATCTTCCCCGATGGTCGCATCCTCAGCCAGTTTGAACATCACGGACGGCGCGGAATCCGTGGCCGCTGTGCAGACAACGAATCCGGCTACCAGCTGCGTTCCTGCCTCTCCCGTAATGGTCACGGACCCGCTCGCATATCCGGCGCCTTTTCTGACGAGACCCTTCTGCCCGGCGTGAATATCGAGCCATGAGCCCCACGCCCAGTTAGGGAAGGCAATCATCAGCGTCCGGACAAGATGAAACTGGATGATCTCCGATTTCTCATCCGCCGTTGGCTTTGTAAAGTCGTAGGCAAAGCCGCCCGGCATTCCGTCGATATCGTCCGGCAGGCTCGCCATCATCCGCTGATGGATTTCTTCCGATGTTGTCCCGGCAAAAAAATCCGGATACAAAAATTCCTGTTCCATTTTTGCTCCTTTCCGGCCGTCACGCTCATGCGCTAATGGTAATCTGGAACTCCTCCAGGTTCTTACCCTTTACCGTGAAGCTGACATTCAGGTTATCCCCGTTGCTCCACGTAAACAAAAAATCCCGGACGTATTCTGTCCGAGGATTTACCATCAGCGCTTCCCTAATCGTTCTTTCCAGGGCAAGCTCAACAGCCTCATTTGACTTTTCCTTTCTGGCCGCTTCGATCTCGCTGCCTATGCTGTTCGGATATCCGCTCCGCGAATACCGCTCTGTCGTGGAGACCTTTACGCACCATACGATATAGGCATCCCTGCCGGTGTCCTCCAGGATCCTGCCGCTTCCGTCCCTGACGAAATCTCCGGATTTCAGATCCCACGCCATACTCCGCTTATACCGGATATCATTGTCCTGAACCGGCTTCGACAATGACGGGATGCTTACCGTTGGAAATAACGTATTTGCCATAGGCGTCCCTCCTTATGCTCTCACCACAACGTCGATCACGACGGCTTCATTCTGGACCCACGCCACAAGTACCCTGTCCCCGGCTTTAAGGCCTGGCATTGGTACATCGTGGCTGTGAGCCGGAACGCCGGACGGGCTGCCGTGGTTGTGCTTGTCATTTTGCAGATGTCCGGTCCAGCTCGAATCAGATGTTGCAAGCGTGTACCCGGTGACAAGCCTGCATACAGAGTAATCGGAACGCGGTATCGGCTTCCCGAAGGTGTTTGTTTTCAGGCTGAAATCTCCGTTGATTACTCCGAAATCCAGAGACATCGGGATACCGTCTGCGGCCTGCTTGGCCTTTCCCTGGATAACCGACGCCAATGCAGATATGCCCTTGTTGCTGTCATAAGCCATAGCTTCCTCCTTTGTTTAATCAAATGTCCCGGTATCCACCCACCCATACACATTACTGGTGGCATCCGTATGGATCAGGTGCCACGGGTGGGCTCCGCCATTATTCTTACAGGTCGGGTCCATGGTGATCTTCGCCTGACCAGCCCTGGCAGAATATCCTTTTGCCTCGGCGTAACTCGATACGTAATGGGTTCCGCCGTGGAAATTCACGATATCGCCGGTCTTGTATTCCTTCTTTTCTTCCGTTTTCTGCTCCTGAACCGTTTCCTCGACCCGTTCTTCCAGGTCGATGGTGATGGTTCCGGAAGCTGCATCGTGCCGGACGCCGGTCGCAAAATAGTAACCGTCCATAGCCCCGATGTTCACATATACTACGTCTCCCTTCCGGATCTCCGGACAATCCGGAGCCTGAATGCTTTGCTTCTTTGATACGTTCCCCTTTTCATCGAGAATCTTCTGTGCGGCTGTCTGTGCTTCGGTTGCGTTTGCGTCGTTCTCTCTGGCGTAAATCTTTTGCCGGATGCCGAACTGCGTGAGGCCATTCAGGACGGCCTCTACTGCCGGCCGCCCTTCTGTGGTCTCTTTCCCTATCACTTTTACCCGTGTCACGAGATCCGTGATACTGATCTCCTGCTCGGCGGATATCGCCGAATCTTCCGCAAACTGGTAGATGGTCTCATTGGCCCCTCTCTGGATCACCTCAATAACGCCCTCCGTGGCCCGGATAATTGACTTGGGACCGCCCTTCTTTACGGCGTCGTCCAGAATATCCAGAATGTTGTCCGCAAGCGTTCCGGAGCGGTATACCAGCTTCTCATGCGTCACGTTCGCGCCGGAATATGTTCCAAGCGGGATTCCCCACTCGCTGAAAATCTGCGTCAGGATCGCCTGCGTGGTCTGACCGGCCGCAAAATATAAATGATCCTCCGACTTCTGCAGCGGGAAAAGATCATCATATGCGGTAAGCTGGTTGGTAACTTTGGAGCCGGACGTCTTGGACTTGGACTTATTGATGGTCGCCCTGACACGTTCCACCCCGTTCGTCAGGACCGCGGCCAGGCATCCAATCTTTATGATCTCGCCCAGCTGCTCATTCTCGGTCCCTACCGAAAACGACATCGTGGTAGCCAGTTCCTTCTCGTTTTCCTCCCAGCCCAGGTCTTCCGCAAAATCTGATACATCGTACTGGGTGCCGTCCTCCGCTACGATTACCAGGGTATAATTCGTGTCCGAAACCTTCACTCACTCACCCCCTACGTCGGAAGCGTCAGGACCGTGCCGGGATATATCCAGTGTCCCCTGTCGCTGTCCTTCCGGCCGTGCTTCTTGGCGGCGGCTTCTATCACGGCGGAATTGGTTTCATACAGCTTTACCCAGTTTGCTTCTCCGCCGCATTTGTTCCGCGCTATCTTACAGAGGGTATCCCCGGATCGTATCTCATAGGTTGCGGCTGGCGCCGGTTCCGGTCTTGGCTCCGGCGTATCTGCGGCAGCATTCGGAGTTACCGTGGTGACCGCGTTCTTCGTGACCCTGACCTTCAGCTCCTTCCATTGAGCAAATTCGATACTGTACTTCACATTCCCGTGGGCTCCGTATGGTGTCCAGGTAAAGCTGCTGATCGTGACATCCCTGTTTATCCCGATCTCCGAACACATGATGCGGAGAGGTTCCCCTTTGTCGCGAAACCTCTCCAGTATTCTTACACACGCCTTCGGGTCCATGTATTCGCCCATCATGGGTTCTCCCCTCTTGGACGGGCCGTAGAAATAACTGCTCCACGATATGGATTCAACGTCGGTCCCTTTCGGGATCTTGACATTACCAAGGCCGATGATGCTGTAACTCCGGTATCTGGATCCGTTCTTCACGCTTACCTCCGCAGGAAGCGACGGAAATTCAAATCGCGATCCGCCGTTGATCGGTACTAACATGATTTCCATTACGTCGCCCCCTTCATCGGCATGTTCTCGTATACCTTGGTCAGCCTCGACGCAATCTCCCCGCCGATCTCATCCGCCATATCCTTAATGTGCCTGCGGATGACATTCACGATATCTTCTTCCGACTGCGTATCGGACGATTCGATCTGGAATGACGGAGATAATTCTACCTTTATCTGGATAGGACTTCCTCCGCCATTTTGGAGGCCGTATTGTCCACCAGATTCGATTTCAAAACCTTCATCGGGGGAATTTCCATTTTCGCCCAATAAGGACGATATCGACGCGTTGTGGGCGTCAAATGACGTCGGGAAGATCCCGCCGCCAGCGTATCCGTTTATTCCAAGGATTCTTCCGACCTGTTCATACAGATCGAGCCCGCGCTGTCGCCTCTTTGCTCCCAGAGGAATGATAGCTTCCGGTCCGTCCTCTCCTATCCAGGACAGCTCGGCCCCGTTGATGAATCCGCCCTCTGCATGGCCTCCGCCGTAGGATCTGCTGTTCGCGGCCATACTCAGCTGCAGCCTCGACGTATTTACGAGGGACAGCTGTGGCATTCCCGGATCGTTCACGCTGTATTGAAGATTGATCGTCTTTGTGGCGTTGATCGGGCTCCCTTCAATCGTGGATATCGCGTTGGATTCTATCGCCGCATTAAGGGCCGCCATCTGCTCATATGCCGGTCCCAGATCAGCTTCCGCAATCGCCGCGGCGAACGTGGTTTCCAGGGTGGATTTCAGAGAAGCCTGGGCTTCCGAAAAACCGGATTCGTCCAGGTTCTTTATTGCTTCCTGCGGGATGGTTGACGCGACCTGCTGGAGCATGGTCCCGATTGCTGTCTGTGCTTCCGTGCTGAGATTTTCCAGGCCAAACATCGACGTGATCTGTTCCTGTGTCCACTGCGCAGAATCCGGCTCAATGGAAAGCGCCACGTCCATCGCCTGTTTCAGCTTCTCAGAGGTCGTCCCTTCCAGCGTCGGCAGGATCCCGTCGAGCTGTTCCGCAAATGCGTCCGCGATGGTCCCGAGCTGGAAGTCCTCAGATTTCAGATTCATCTCGCTGATCTTCTGGCGGTACGCTTCCTGGATCTGGGCGAATGCTTCGTCAAATTCTGCCCCTCCATTCGGGAACTGCAAATGCAGGTTCTTCAGGTCAATCTCCAGGGCCTGGTCATAGTTGGCAGACATTTCTTCCAGATCGGATGCCAGCTGCTCCTGCAATTCCTGGAAAGAACCGGCGCTCAGGTCTGATCCTCCGTATTTGATTTTCAGAGCGTCAAACTTGGCGTTGTCCTCTGCCTGCGTGATCTGGTTCATGATTCCCTGGATCTGTTTCTGCAGGCTTGTCAGCTCGGCCTGTTCATTCAGCTGGATCGTTCCGTCAGGAAGCGTAATCGTCTCATTGTAAATCACACCATCCTCCAGGGCTCTCGACGTAGCTTCCGCCAGTTTCGTCCCCAACCTCTCCAGCCTCTCATTCAGCGCAGAGTACGTGCTATCCAGTCCGGACAGGTCCGCATCATCCCCCAAAAGCATCCGGTTCGACAATGTGCCTTCATAGTGCTTATCCTCCAGATAGGACTGCGCGTCGCTTATGAATTTGTCTACCTGGTCCTTGTAGGACTGCGCATCTTCATCACTGAGGCCAAGTCCGATTCCGTTCTTCCAGTTCAGTTTCTCCAGCGCCGTGAGATCGCCCTTGACGGTAAAAAGCGACTTCTGTGCCTCAGATATGGCGGTCTGGAATTTCTCGACCTTTTCCACCTGCCCGTCGAATACGATGGACCGGGATATGTCTTTGATCTCCTGTGCGGACAGGACGATATTTCCAAATGCGTCCTGAACCTTCTGCGATACCGCCTCCTGGAATTGATAGGCAAAATCCGTAGCAGAAACCTCGGCGTCATTCAGCGCGTCGGTCAGCTCCTTGGTCTCGAATTTCAGGTCACTCATATTCCTTCCGGTAAGGGCAGCCTTTGACGCCATAATCGCCTGAGCCTTTGCTTCCGCCTCCGCTGCTTCCTCTGCAAGGCGGACCTGTTCCTCGTATTCCTTCTTCTTCTTGTTTCCTCCGATCCATCCGGCAATACCGCCGATTCCGGCTCCGATCAACGCGCCAGCCGCGGTCCCAATGACCGGGATAACACTGCCGATTGCAGCTCCAGCTAAAGCGCCTCCGGCAACTCCGCCCATCTTCATCCGTCCAGCGGACTGCAGGGCTTCCTTTTCGGCGGCGTCATTCGACTTGCTTCCCTTGTACCAGTCAACCGCTCCGCTAAGGAACGACGCGCCTCCGGCTACCCCTCCGAGTATTCCGGCGCCTCCGATCAGCGCAGCCGCGCCTCCGGAAAGTGCCGTGCTTCCGGTCAGTGCATATCCGGCATTCGCCATTCCGTTCAGAAGTCCGGTGCCCTGCACCATGGCATTTCCGGTACTTCCGATCATGGAGCCCATAAGCGAGGTCCCTGTCGCCGCATTGGTTCCGAATAATCCCTTGCCTATGCTGAACGCTCCGCGGCCGAGGCTTAGAAGCGGACTTCCTACCTTCATCAGGATTGCAGCCGACAAAAGCGACGACATATCCGGGGCTTCGCCTCCCGGCAACAGCTTCCCGGCGCTGGAAAACATATTTTTGATCGCATCTTTCAGCTTATCCATTATCAGGTTTCCATCGAACCCCTCAGCGAATCCCTTTGCGAAGGAGGCTCCGACACTCGCTCCATCGTCCAGCGCTCCGGAGACATCTACTCCGAGAAGCATTAAAATACCGGATTTGATTCCGGTTCCGATCCCCTTCCCGACGTCGTTCGCGATATCGGTAAACATTATCTTTCCTTTCCCGTTCCACCATTCCTTGAACGGATTTGCTATGATCTCATCCCAGAGAATATGAACCTTGCCGAAAAAGTCAGCGTTCTGGAACTCATCGGAACCGGTGATCTCACCCAGCTTGTCCTTGAAATCGTCCACCTTCCCGTCAAACCAGTCCATGAACGAATCTATGCCTTCCTCGACCTTCGGCATCATCTCTGTCAGATTCTCAGCAAATTCCCGGATATACGGTGCAAGCCTCTCTCCAAGGGAAATCTTTGCTCCATCAACCGCAGATTGCAGGATCGTCAACGATCCGGATAGGTTGTCCAACATGGTGTCCGCCATCCGCTGGGAAGCTCCGTCCGCATTGTCGATAGCCTCTGCCAGCTTATCGTAATCCTTCTGCGACGCATTCAGGATCGCCAGGAGGCCCTTCTGAGCATTGGTCCCGGCGAGGCTGTTTGCCAGCGTCGCCTTTTCTTCGTCGTTCATCTCAGCCGTTGATTTTCTCAGTCCTTCCAGGACTTCCCGGAATGGTCTGGCCTTTCCTGCAGCATCAAAAAACTGGATGCCTAATGCTTCCAGTTTATCGCGGGCTCCGTTCATGTTCGTAGATAGTCTTGTCATGAACATATTGAGTGCGGTACCAGACATGGTACTCTTGATTCCTGCATTAGCCATCAGGCCGGTAGCAAGGGCAACGTCCTCAATGGAATATCCGAGAGCGCCGGACATCGCGCCGGCATATTTGAACGTCTCGCCCATCATGGAAACATTGGTGTTTGCGTTACTGGACGCGGCGGCGAGAACGTCCGCAAAGTGGCCGGCATCCTTCGCTTCCAGCCGGAATGCTGTCAGAGCGTCCGTAACGATATCAGAAGTTGTTCCAAGGTCTTCACCGGCCGCGGCGGCCAGGTTCAGGATTCCTTCAATACCGTTTATCATGTCGGCGCTTTTCCAGCCTGCCATCGCCATATAGTTAAATGCTTGGGCGGATTCCTCTGCCGTGAATTTCGTCGTGGCTCCCATCTCTTTTGCCTTCGCCGTCAGCTTTTCCATCTCGCCTCCGGTCGCTCCGCTGACTGCCTGCACCTGGGACATAGCAGCTTCAAAGGCTTTGTAGGTATCTACCGTGTCCTTTAGGCCGATCGTGATTCCCAGCATGGAACCAGCGGCAAAAATGGGATTCTTGACCAGATTGATTATCCCCCGTATCGGTGCCGTCGCAAGGTCTACCGCCTTCATTGTAAGATTCCATCCCTTATTGAACAGGTTTCCGAGCCCGCTTTTCAGCTTCGTCAATACGGGTGAAATCTTGTCTTTCGCTTCCAGCGCAAGCTGCCATTTCTGCTTTAACCAGCTTTGCAGGGTCTTGTTCGTTTTCTCTGCCTGCTTATCGAATTTGGAAACCTGACCCTCTGCTTGTCCCATGGAGGAATTTACCTTCTGTGCCGATTTGCTCAGGCTTTCGAGATTTTTGCCAGCGGTCTGTACCGCAGGATTCGTCTTATCCTGGGCCTCAATCGGTATTTCTATTCTGATTGTTTCAGCGGCCATAAGTTATCCTCCTTCCTCGTGAGCTTCACTTGCATACCTTTCGGAAGCCCTTATGAAACTCTGCACCCACAAGGGCTTCTCCAGGTATTCATCCGGTGTTATGCCGGTTCTTTGCCAGATCCGATGGAACAGGGTGAATGTCCCACCGGTGTCAATCAGTTTTTTATGACCTCCTCCAGGTTGTCATCCACATAACCCGAGAGATCGTCAATCTCGTTGACGATAGCGGCCTTTTCTCCGGACATCAGGACCGCATCTACAACATCCGTTCCGGTCACGATATCGTGTCCGGCATTGTTCAGGGCGTCCCACAGCTGGTGATTATCCCAGGTCTTTTTGCGGTCCTCATCCGTGGTCGCCATATAGATCAGCTCGGACTTATACAGGACGGAATTGGTATCCTCCGGCATCTTAATTCCGAGCTGCTTATTTCTCACATACTTCGTGCAACGCTTCTTGGCCTTCTCATATTCGTTCTCGCTCAGAGCCCGGATATGGAACGAGAAATACAGCACCCCGCCTCTCGCGATCTCGATCTCCTTGGTCTCATCCGTCTTAAAGCTGGCGGCGGCCAGCATCCCTTTCAGGATGTCATTCTCATACCGTTTCATCTGCGCTTTGGTTTCTTCTGCCGAAAACTCTGCATCCTCCACGTTTACTTCCGCGGCGGCTTTGATCTTGTCATTATCCATAATGCTCTCCTTTCAGAAAAAGGGCCGCTTCAAAAAGCGGCCCCGCGTCAGTAATGATATTCAGTTGTGTTGCCCCGGCGCGATCATCCCATATTAAGCAGGGAAGACAGCTTGGGCGGTCTGTTCACGATGAAATTCCACGATCTCTTGACCACGGCGCCGACCTGGATATTCTGCAGGTCGATCTGTCCGGACGGCAGACAGTCGCGATAGGTCATGCTCTGCTCCGAGCCGTTGTTCCCCAGAAGGGAACCGCGCCACGTCCACTGAGGCGGCTGATTGTACTCCATGGACTTAACTAGGTCCTGGATAAACTCGTCATCCTCAACGACGATCTGGGTCATGGCGAGCGTCACCTTATAGGTGTCAGAGGTCTCGTGTTCCTGTGGATCGCCTAACACGGTGTATGCCTGGTTATTGTAAGATACATTAGCCTGGTAGCTCTCAGCCGTAGCAATCATGACACCTTTCTCGTTAAACAAGGCTGCATCCTTGCCAGTTCTTGCAAATCTCACGTCGCCGGCCGCTCTGGTATTTCTAATAGGCTGCATATGCTACATCCTCCTTTCTTACGCCGCTTCTTCCAGCGTTGCGGTACTGAATCTGAACAGGTATCTCAGGTAGATATGCTCCGCTGAATCCTTGTCGATCACATCAATGATGAACCAGCAGGAATCCCCGTCTGCCGGGTGCGTGGCGTCCTCAGTCACCGTAATGGAAGATATCTTCTGTTCGCCGATCATGGCGATTCCTACGGATTCGATGGCGTCCTTGATCGCGATACGTCCTGCCGGGTCATTATCGACCTGGCCTACATAATCATCAATCGTATTGTTTGCCCGGGTAAGCAGTTCAAACCTGGTCTTGGTCCTCCTAATCTTCTTCCATCCTGCATCCTGATTCGTCGCGGGTGTCACAAGGGTATTGATGGCGCTATCGATCCAGACCTGCATAGCAGAGTTGTTGGTCAGCACCAGACAACCGGACTGCTCCGCCTTGTTGATTTCTCCATCCTTCAACCTCTCATTCAGCTCGGTGATCCCAGACAGGACCGTATGGGTCAGGGAATAGCGGCAGGACGTCCCGGAGACCATGCCGCAGATCTTCGCCGCGGTCATATATCCGTCGATGGTCCCATACAGGCCATGCTCCAGATTGGCGTTGACGACATAGACCATGTTGGCAAGATTGCAGGCAGCGGCGTGTTTGATCCTTTCATCCAGGGCGGTCTCCTTATTCTCAGCAACGACGGCGATGATGTTGCTTCCGGCCGAAAGCATGGTGGAAAGATACGCGTTCAGAAGCGTAATCACATTGTATTCAGAGGTGTCAAGGCAGATGCAGTTCATCGGGATCTCTCCCGCGACCTCCAGCGCCTCGCTGTACTCTGTTACGGAAGCGGTAGGATCCGTTCCGTCCGTAAACTTCTGCTGGGTGACGGTCTTTAAGGTGTCAGAGTTTCCTTCCTTCTTTGCCGTGAAATTCGGAGACGAACTCATAGCATCGACCAGGGCGGATACTTCATCATCTCCCTTCGGGAAAGACACCTTTTCAAACTCCTTTGTGCCGTCGTAGATAATAAGCTCCCTCATATCCTCGCTGGAAATCGAATCACGGATCGATGCCGTGAATTTTCTCGCTCCAACGTACTTCGCCGTAAGAGTGACCTTGTTATTCCCTTCCTCCGCATTGGTTCCTTCAAGGTCCGTAGTGGCCTGCGTTCCGCCTGTTCCGACTCTGACCAGAATGCCGGTCCTGGTACCGCCTTCAAAGGCGAGATCAATCACCTTTGTGCTTCCGCCAGAACCGAATACGTCAGCGTATCCTTCATCTGCCGATCTCGTAATCGGCTTGTTCAGCGGCCCCCAGTCGGACTGGAACAAGATGGCCGTAACGCCGTCTATCGCTCCTGCAACAGGGCCTTCGTCGGCCTTGTCGTAGTTGAAATACAGTCCGGGTCTGGTGGCTGTTTCCCCATAATTCAGATAACGAGCCATTTATTTTACCTCCTTGGAAATGAATTTCTGGACCATCTCCTTAGCCTTCGGGACGGTCGCTTTCGCCACTCCGTTCACCTTGAAGGCAGCCATGACGCAGGCGGCATTTACGTTCTTGCCAAAAATCTTGCTGGCGTTCACGGCAAATTCCTCCATCGTGTAGACCGCTTCCTCCGGCTGACGGACGGCGTTCTTTTTGGGTTCCGTGATCTTCTCAGACATTTCAATCCTCCTTTGCTATGTCGATATTCACCCTGGTTATCCGGTGAGGCATTGGACGCCATCTCAGCAATCCATAATGGAACGTGATATTCAGCTGTCCGGTCCTCAGATAATCCGCGGTGAGTTCCACGGTGATTCCTGTCGGCCTCATGGGTGACCGATCAAGCATATTGATTTCCCCGCATACCGCTACCCGGTTTCCCAGGTCCATGACCAGCTGCATGCGCGCTTCCTGATCCGGGCATATCAGATGTACAACCAGATCCGCGTTCACCCACACAACAGTGTTGGTGATCTGCTCCTGCCTCAGCCTTAAAAACCGGCAATAAAAAGCCGGGTGTTCCCGGCTTAATACAGTGAATCTCCCCATGTGCGTGAGGCCGACGACGCAAGCCTCCGGGTATAGGTCCTGAATGTAACAATTCAGGGCTATGACCGGATCCGGGTCGGTTGTCTCCTGCTTCGGAAATTCCAGCATGTCGAATCTGATTTCAACTCCTATGACCTGTCTCTGCAGGCCAGCTGTCCCCTGCTCAAATCCGTCTGTCCGCGCCCACGCGAAGCAGAACGGAAAGCTGCCGTCCGGCTTGATCAGAATATTCTCCAGGTTGCCCCTGATAAGCGGCTCGATTTCTTCCGGTTCGATCCCGGTTCTCTCACAGAGCACCCAAACGGCGAGCGTCCCCTGGCTCTTGCGTTCCGTATTGGCCTGTTTATCCAGGTCGAATACAACCCGCGGGTACTGTGTTTTCTGGTCCCATGCGGCCTGCTTATCGTCTGGGGCTGTCTGGTAGAATACAGCCGGTCCTTTGTCGTATGTCGTGAGTTTTTCCGCAAGTGCTTCGGATTGTTTCAGGCGGGTATAGATCAGTTCTTCAACTTCCATAGCACTACTCCCCCTCCACATTTTCCTCGCGGACTTCCTGCATATCTCTCGACCATCTGATTTCCCATTGTTTATCAGCTATCTCACTGGCAGGGATAAAAAAATGATTCATGACGTTCCCCAGCTCAGGGTGAAATTGGATCGTCAGGCGTTCCGGCCTTACATCGGTCACGATCCCACCCCGGCCGTCCGGCCATGATCTGTGCTTTGCATATAAGAGGTCCCCTTCTGCGATCTGTTCCGGGTCGATCAGGGGCCTGCTGGTTTCTGACACCAATGCCATGCGGACCACCTCCTAATATGGCTCAGAATATATCTTCTTGATTTCATCAGCCGCCTTTTCGGAAATTCTGTCAACGAATGGTCTTGGCGCCATGCGGCTCGTACCGTTCTCCAGATATCCGGCGTAATGCTCCTGGCTCTCCAGAACATGATTGATTTCAAAGCCGGATCCGGTCTTTGATGTCTCAACTGTTCCGTTCCAGTGCATCCGCAGATTTCCGGTCCTCGATGCTGGCGGCTCCCCCGGTGCGGATGCTCGGTAGGTTGTCTTGAATGGATACTTCCGATATACCCGGCCAGAGCGCTGTCCTCTCAGAACCTCAAGTTCGGCATTCCGCAGAGCATTCACCGCCCGGGTCGCCCTGGATAATGCCTTCCTGTTGAGACCATCAACAGCAGATTCGATCTTATATCTGATCTGCGCCCCGGCGCTCCTGGCAGATTCCGCATCTACCCATAGCCTCATTTCACATCCGACCTTTCCTCCACGTAATAAATTGTCGTTATTCCCAGGCCGTCGCAGTCGTTTACGCCGTGAATGATGTAAACCTTCTCACCGAGAATCAGCTTATCTTCTTCACCGGCAAGAGGCTTCCCGGCCTGGACTATGGTGTGGGTTATGGAATGGTCGAGCTGCTTCCACCGTTCCCGGTCGGACAGACTTGCGTCTGCCAGGCACCCGCACAGCATTCTGATATTCTCCCGGTCGTATCCTTCCTTTGGACGCCCGAAGGCATTTACCTTCTGGCTCCCGTCCTCGATCAGGAAATCCTTGAACAGGTTGCCTGGCCGCAGATACATCATCCTCGTGTTAATCATCGGCAGTTCCTCGCTCTCTGGTTCTCCTGCATACCGGCGTAGAAGTACGGAGGCTTATTCCGCCTTCCGGTAGCGGAATACGGAACCGTGGCACATTCGAGAGCAACTTCCTTTTTCAGCTTCTCGTAATCGTCCTTCCAGAGTTTTGCCCTCTGCTGAAGGTACAGCTCCAGCGGTCCCGTTCTCGTGTCCGTCTCGTAAGCAAAGCGGCGGTACAAGCTCTCCAGAAGGAACAGCTTCGCCCGCTTCCATGATGCAGGATACGCCTGCAGCGCCGCGGTGATTTCTTCGTCCGTCAGTGCCGTGGTCTCGGCTCCGCCCTCGACCATCACATCTCCCAGCTCAAACCTCATACGGTCTTTCCCGTTCTCGGTTATAGATCCAGGGTCATACGTATAGGTGCCTCTTGGCGTCATGCTAAAACCACCTACCTTCCCTGATCCGGTGTCCCCTTCCCGTTGCCTTCTGTGGGCCCGGAATCGCCCGTAGAAGCGTTTCCGTCATTCATGATGGTAGAAATTATGGTCAGCTGTTTATCCACGGCTTCCTTGACCGTCTTTCGGCTGTCAATCGTCCGGATTATCTCCAGGACGGTCAGATCAACCTCATCGCCAATCGCCTCCGCCGCTTCCTTTGCCCCTTTTCTCATAGTGTCAAAAACACTCTGAATCTGAGAAGCGGAAACAAATACAGCCTCTTTCGATCCATCTTCATTCTCCGTGAGATTGACCGGGAAGCCTTCCACCTGGACCTTTTCTTCGGTCGGATTCTTGCTATCATCCTGGCCGCCGTGATCTTCGGTGTCCGGTTTCTTCTCGCCGGTCTCCTGTCCACCGGTCTCCTGCTCGGAAAAATCGGAAATGTTCACTTCTTTAATGTAACCATATGCCGCCAGAGGTCTCACCCTGCTGGCGGCAACGGCTTCTGACGGGATCGGATCACCAGGATTGTAATTCGTGTCGCCCAACATGAGAGACTTCAAACATACATATCCCATGATTTCCCTCCTTACACGCACTCAGACATATAGCAGGCCAGGTCGTCGCAGGTTTTTTTCATCTCACATGCCATCAGGCCCTCGACGTAGCTGGAATGGGTTCCGGGTTCTCCGTCGAAACGGTCCGTAACCATCCAAGAGCCGTTGCCTAGCATATCCCACGTAAAGATGTAACCGGCAGTGGGTTCATCAATCCGCGGCGTAGGCGTGGTGTAGCACAAGAGGGCTCCGTTTGCTTCGCAGACGAACTCCATCTCATCATTCTGTCCAGCCTCGGCCTTGTTGTAAGCTCCGTAAAGAACAGAAACACGCTCCAGGCCGAAAAGCTGTGCAAGAACATTCTCAGTGACTACTGCCGGATTCGGAGTGGATCCGCCGTACTTCACGCGCTCCAGGATATCCGGGTGGTTCTTCAAGGCCACAAAGGAATCATAGCCGAGGCAGAGCTTGTTCGGGCGTCTGCGTCCCTCTAGGTAAATCTCCCGCTTCCTCGCATCGAAGAAATGCACCGGATCGAAATTCGCGTCGCTGAATTTCAGCATCTGATTCGCAGACGGCGATCCGGAAACTCCCTTGAACTCGTTCAGCCATACGCCAGACTTGAAGAAACTTCCGGCAAATTCCAGATCGCGGTGGAGAAGCATCTGCTCGGTGACTGCCCTTGTCTTGATGGTCTCCGGGTCGATAGAGGGCGGTGCGCCTGCTCTCGAATAATCCAGAGCCCCGATATCGTCCACACCTGCGATTACCTGATCCACCTGGCAGGTGTAGGTATTTTCGGTATGGCCCAGGACCATCGGCTCAACCTTGCCGAACGCCGGCTTGCGCCTTACGTTGTCTCTTGCCAGGTCGCCCTTGTTGAACTCATAGTAAAAACCGGTAGAGAAGGGCACCGGGCAGATCGGGAAGATGTCTGTCGCTACATGATCCCCGGCCTCCGCGAAGTAGGCCATGCTTACATTGGTGAGATACCGGTTCGGTTTCCAGCCCTTCGCGATCTGGGCCTGGAGCTGAGCCGTATTGCTCAGTGTTCTGCTTGCTAAACTCATGTTAATTTCACTCTCCTTTCATCATACGTCGCCAGTGGAATCTTCCTTGGCTTTCCACAGGCTGGTGCCGCTGTCATACTTGAGAACCTGGCCTTCGGTCGGAGACAGGGACGGATCGACGTCTTTCAGGTCTTTCAGGGAAATTTCTTTCTGCTCGGGCTCCGCAGAAGCCGCTCCCTTATATCCCGATTTCGTGATTTGAACCTTCACAATGCTTCCGGCCTTCGTCACCGAAGACAGTGCGGTGCCTACGATGAAATTGCCGTCAGCGGACTTCACAGCCTTCCCCTCTGCGTCGGTGGAAACTTCGTCACCGGCCTTGATCTCTCCGGCCGCAACCCAGCTTCCGATGTCCTTGATCTGGACCGTGATCTCGTCGCCCTTTTCCAGAGCATCATCACTGGTAAAAAGGGCGATTCCGGCGACATTGGCTCCCGCCTCGGGAAGAACCGCGTCGCCGTTCTCATCGAAAGCCACAGCGATTCCCTGCGCGGCTTTCAGCCCGTCCCCGACAGTCATCACGATTGTCGGGCTGTTGTTGATGGTGGTTCCTACGTAATTCATGCTCATACCTCCTTACATTTTTTAGCAAGCTCCGGATCGGCCTCAAAGACCTCCTGCAGCGCAAGAGCCTTGGTGATTCCGGATTTACTCTTCATCAGCTCCGCTGCCCTTCTGTCAGCTTCCGTCCACGGATCATCAGGCGTAACCTGTCCGTTTCCGGATTTTCCGATCTCGTTGAAAGCCCCGGATTTCTCAACCGCGGCCTTGGCTTCATCCAGAGCGGATACCATCTGGTTGTAAGCGTCCTCGCTGGTCGCTTTCAGGCTTTTCAGAACCGGGAAAAGTTCATCCTCCTTCTTGCCGATCAGGGCATACCGCTTGGCGACCTCGCGGATCTCCCGATCCTCAGCTTCCTGGCGGAATTTCACCAGAGACTCAAACTGGGCCTTTGCGGCCGGGGACATTCCCTTGTAGATATCTCCGTCATCCGTCTGAGCGGGATTGGAAGGACCCGCGGGAGCCGGCGATGCTGCCGGGACCTGTGCAGATTTCTCTACCCCATCCTGAGCATGGGGAGCTACCTGTGCTGCCGGGGTCTCAGGATCCCCAGCGCCATCTTCTGTGCCGTACCGCTTCTCAAATTCTTCAAGCATGGCTCTCTCGGCAGGCGTCATTTTGCTCTTGTCGATCTTCATTTCCTTTTCTTCTCCTTTCGACATTGTGTTTTCAGTTTCCGGCGATACGCCGGGAATTGACTTGGTGATAACCTGGAAAAGGCTGTTCCCCGCGGACTTGATAATCTCCAGATCGTCAGGTGAATACCCGGCGTCTTTCATTACCAGGTTTACGGGGCTACCGGATTTCCAGGATTCGATGAACTGCGTCATGTAATCCGAAAACTCCACAACGCTGTCGGTCATTCCGGAAAACTTCGCGTCCGTGTCCATATCCGGATCAAAAGCAATCGAACAGAGAGAATCATACAAGGCGAAACAGATTGTCCAGATTTCATCCGTGATTTTTCCCATATGCCGGTTTGTAACAGCCTCCCCGAATGATACATGGTTCCCCTTCTCGATTGCCTCCAGCGTCGCCTCCAGATCGTTTCCCTGAGCCATCATGCGCTTGAAGAACGAGAGGAATCTATCTCCGAGGCCTTTCTTCTCCGGCTCCTGTGCAGGATCTCCCTGGGCTTCGGGTTCTTCTCTCCTTTTCGTAAGAGCGATATGGGCATCCGGGTTCGCTCCTTCGTCCACAAAGTCAACCTTCCTGATTTTCAGGTTTTTCAGCTTCGTTGCCATCTTTTACCTCCTTTCTCAAATTTTTATTATGCAAAAGAGCGCCGGAATTGGCGCCCTCTCCATAATCAATCTTCGACCTCTACGCGGGTCGCTACTCCCTCGATGGAAAACATCTGATAGGTCCCGTTTTTGACCTTCTCCCAGACTTCGGGATCCTTCACCTTAAAGCCTATCCACCATCCGACCGGGAGAGTTCCTTCCGGAAGGCCGAGTGCATTCTGCTTCTCCGGCGTAAATACAATGCTCTCGATCAGAACAGCCACGCCTCCGCGCTCGTGCATTTCGCCCCCGTCCCGGTAAAGCTCCACGTACTGATACGCAGCGTCCTCCAGATCCTCCGGGTCTATCATATCTTCCTGCCAATCCTCGATCTGCTCGCCGTCTGTCCGGATTGCCACGCTGGCCCAGCCGAACGCAAGCATTTTATCATCGTTGGATTTCTCAATCTTAAAGCTGCCCTTTATGACTTCCTCAGCTTTCGCTTCCTCGGCCGTGGACTTCTCAATCTGGATCAGGTCCGAAAAGCCTTTGGCCGTTTTCTTTTTTTTCGTTTCATCTGCCAAAACCATCGTAATTCCTCCTATGCCATAATTTCCGGTGGTAAAACCGGAGGCGATATCTCTATATACTCAACCGCGCAGGCGCACGATGGATGTGCCGGTGGGAACATCCCGTTGGTATAGCTCACTTTGGCTCCTGAGAAAAATTCCTCATCCATTCCAGCTTCGGTTCCTTCCAGAGCCTCGCACGTCGGGCATACGTTTTCATTCAAGGCCGTGGACCATTTCTTGATGCAGGTT
>CANRHU010000063.1 GCA_947630485.1 uncultured Lachnospiraceae bacterium | reverse complement strand
TTTGATGGGAATGGTTATATTATTTATAACTTGACCGTAACAAAGAAAACCGATGATATGGGATTTTTTGGAGCCGCAGAAGGTGCAGTCATTAAAGATGTAATATTAAAAAACGCCGATATTATGTCCTTCTTCCCTATCGTGTATTACGCAAAAGATACAGAGATAACGGGATGTTCCATCAACAATGAAAGCAAGACACAATCTGATTCACAGGAAAGAGGCACGCTTGTTTATAGCTTTGATGATGAAGAAGAAATGATAAGACAACTGATTTCTGCTGATTATCAAAATATGCCGCTTTCGGATTTTCGCACATTAACATTGACTGTTTTTAATGATATCAATACGCTGGGCTCTGTATTGCGTGATTTAGAAGATTATTTTGAAGAAGGAAGTGCCGAAGCTCGAATGATCGCATATTCATTGCCGGCGACCTATTCAGAGCTGCTTTCCGATGATCATTTAGGGGCTTTTACCGATAACGTGGAAAAAGAAAGGACCGCTGGCCGTATAATCATGGACACAGTAGAGTTTAGCTGTAACATTGAATATGTGATTTCTTATGCGGTTTCCGATGAAAGTTTGGCAGTTTCTCAAAGAGATTATGTGTTAGAGAATATACATGACCGAATGCAGGAATATATTGATAATGCTGATGAAAAATTTTTGGCTTCAGCAGAAGCAGAAAAAACGATGGAGGAGCAGCTCCAGAGCATAATCAGTGAGAATTTAATCGAAGGAATGAGCATGAGCGGTACTCTTACAAATGTTTCTATCCTTGATGATAGCGGAATGTCCGTATAGGGACGCTGAAATCCGCGACAAATCTATTTTTGCTGGTGTATGTGGGGGCGGAAAAGCTTGACTGCATCCAGAACAGAATGTAAACTAAAAAGTAATATTTTGTACCGTGCGTATCCCGATGAGAGAGTATGTCCGGGGGACATGCTCTAGTACAGAGAGGTCCCTGCCATGCTCCTAAGCGTCAGCCGAAGAACCGATATCCCCAACTATTATTCTGAATGGTTCTACAATCGGATCAAAGCGGGCTTCGTATACGTCCGCAACCCGATGAATTATCGCCAGATAAGAGAGATCCGTCTTACTCCCGATGTGATAAACTGCATTATATTCTGGACCAAGAATCCGATTCCTATGATGGAGAGACTTGACGAGCTGAAAGATTATGCGTACTATTTTCAATTTACACTTACGGGATATGGAAGGGATATCGAGAGAAATCTGCCGGATAAACGGACGGTTCTGATTCCGGCGTTTCAAAGTTTGTCGAACAGAATCGGCCGGGAGCGGGTGATCTGGAGATACGATCCGATCTTCTTTTCAGACCGGTATGACAGGGAATATCATTTGAACATGTTCCGAACCATTGTGGAGGCGCTGCGCGGATATACGGAAAAATGCGTCATAAGTTTCGTGGACATTTATCCTAAGAACAGGAAAAATATGGAACGATTATTATGCTGTGTTCCAGATGAGCGGGAGCTCCGGGAATTTGCGAAGGAGCTAAATGAGATCGCGGGGAGAAACGGTATTGCGGTCGCCAGCTGCGCGGAGAAGATGGATTTGGAAGACTGTGGGATCGTCCATAATTGCTGTATTGACCCGGAGCTGATCGAACGGATAACCGGCCGCAGATTGAACGTAAAAAGAGATAAGAACCAGCGTGCGGAATGTGGCTGCGCGGCGAGCGTGGATATTGGCACATATAATACCTGCGGAAATGGCTGCGTGTATTGTTATGCAAATCATAGCGCGAAACGAGTGGAATCCAATTTCCTGAAGTACGATGCCGCTTCGCCGATTCTTTGCGGCCAGGTCGAGTAAGTATAATAAAGTTAATCAAGCGAGAGAGGTATAAAGTGTGGAAGAAATCATGGTTGTGCCTGCAGAACTGGAAAGATTGGCATATAATGTATCCGTATTCCGAAAAGAGATGAAGGATTATTTAAGCGCGTTTGGAGAATGCTATGATAAGTTTACTATAACTGAAAAAGATACTTTTCTTGGCTATGTGTCTGAGACTGCCATAATAGATTATTTAGATCGAAAATACGGGGATATCATTAATATTCATCGTTGGTCCGATCGCTTTGATCTTGGGAGAATACGATATGCTGTTAAGAATCATCTAAATGATTATCAGGAAATTGAGTATGTTAGAAATTATTTTTATGATAAGTACGATTTAGAAATTGTGGAAAAAAGGACAGGAAGGTCAATTAATATTGACGTAAAAACTGCGGAAACATCGAAACAACCACAATCGACATGGTATTTTCTTTATCCAGTTGTCCAGAATAATAGAGCTGGAAAAGATTGCGTAATTCTTTGTTATTATTATAAACGAGAAAATTCAAAACGAATAATTCTGATAGGATACATTACAGAAGACGAGATATCTCAGAAGAAAATTCTGCGCGCAGGGACCAAAACGGAGTTTGGCACTATAAATCAGATCGATAATTTTGAAACAAAAGTTACAGATTATAAACCTCTATCACAGATGTTGGGTTATTACTACGGCGAAAGGGCGGATCGCCGATGAAAAAAGCGATTGTTCTAAGAATTAACGGAGGAGAATTGACAAAATGCAGAAAATGCGATTTGAAACTGCAGATATGCGGGAAAAGAATTTAAATATTATTCAAGAAGCCTTTCCAGGGTGTGTTACAGAGTTTAGAGAAGATGATGGAACAATAAAACGTAAAGTGGATTTTTCGGCTCTGAAAATGCTCCTTGGCGATATGGCATCCGAAGACAGCGAGAAGTATGAGTTTTCCTGGGTAGGGAAAAAAGAGGCTTTTATGGATGCCTGCAGTCCTATTCGTTCAACGCTGCGGCCGGTGATTGAAAAAAGCATTGATTGGGATACCACAGAGAATATGTTTATTGAAGGAGATAACCTTACGGTACTTAAACTTCTTCAAGAAAGCTATTTAAACTCTATTAAGATGATATATATTGATCCGCCTTACAACACCGGAGAGGATTTCATATATGCAGATGACTTCCGAATGGATTTGGATGAGTATGAAGAATTAATAGGTATTCAAGACGAATCCCAAAATAGATTATTTAAGAATACCGATTCGAATGGCAGATACCATTCTGACTGGTGTTCTATGATGTATTCGAGGCTCATTCTTGCCAGAAACCTGTTGTCGGAAGACGGGGTTATTTTTATATCCCTGGATGATAATGAGCAAGCGAATATGCGTAAAATTTGTGATGAAGTGTTTGGAGAGAGCAACTTTATCGCTCAATGTGTTAGGAAGAGAAGAGACAGTCAAGCCAATTTGTCTAAGAATATTTCTCCGATACATGAGTATGTATTTATTTATGCAAAACACAATGGCGACATTTTAAATAAAGTCAAAGCAAATATAGATGAGAGCGAGTACAAAAATCCGGACAATGATCCTAGAGGATCATACAAAACAATGCCTTGTACGAACAAAGGCGGTATAATATATACAGTAAAGACACCAACAGGAAAAGAAATAACGGAAGAATGGAGATTTAAACAGGAAACTTATTATTCGCTTTTGAATGATAATAGACTTGTATTTCCAAAGGCTGGAGAAGGAAAACCCAGGTATAAGCTATTCTTAAGTGAAAAGATGGCTGAAGGTCAGCTGGCTAACACGTGGTTAGATAATCTTGCGTCGAATCAGGAAGCAACTCGAGAACTAAAAGCAATCTTTGGGGACCGGGTTATTTTTGATACGCCGAAGCCTTTGGGGCTATTGAAGTTTTGTCTTGAACTGGCAACGGATAAAGAAAGTACCGTTTTGGATTTCTTTGCAGGATCTTGCAGCACAGCGCATGCAGTTATGCAGCTGAACAATGAAGATGGCGGAAAACGAAAGTATATAATGGTTCAGATTGATGAAAAATGCGGTGAGAAATCAGAAGCTTACAAAAAGGGCTATGAAACAATAAGCCAAATTGGATTGTCGCGCATCAAGACAGTTTCTGAGCAGATGAAAAAAGAAGGCGCAGCCGGTGATCTTGGTGTAAGGGTGTTTCGGGTAGATGAATCAAATATGAAGGATGTTTACTATTCGCCGGCAGATACAGAGCAGTCATTGTTATACATGCTCGAATCAAATATTAAAGAGGATCGAAATGATTTAGACTTATTGTTTGGCTGTCTGCTTGAATGGGGGCTTCCTTTATCAATGCCATACAAATCAGAAAGCATAGAAGGCTGCAGGGTGCATACATATAACGACGGAGATCTTGTCGCATGTTTTGATGAAAATATTCCGGATACTGTCATAAAAACAATTGCTAAAAGGCAGCCGCTAAGAGTTGTTTTTAGAGACAGCAGTTTTAGAAGCAGCCCGGCAAAAATTAATGTTGGAGAGATATTCAAAATGCTGGCACCTGATACTAGCGTAAAAGTTATTTAAGGGGAAACTGCCATGAAGATTCAGTATAAGCATCAGAAGTTTCAGGCTGACGCGGCAAAGGCCGTTGTGGATGTCTTTGCAGGGCAGCCGTATCTGACTCCAACCTATATGATGGACAGAGGTTCCGGCTATATTCAGCAGAGTCTTACGGATGATGTTGATTTTACTGGATGGAGCAATCAGAAAATAGTACCGGAGCTGAATGACCGGCTGATTCTGGAACATCTGCAAAAGATACAGCGTGCAAATCAGATTGCGCCGTCTGGCAAGTTAGAGGGAAGGAGCAATGGTTATAATCTCACGATAGAGATGGAGACCGGCGTTGGCAAGACCTATACGTATATCAAAACGATGTATGAGCTGAACCGTGCATATGGCTGGAGTAAATTCATCGTCGTTGTGCCGAGTATCGCTATCCGTGAAGGCGTATACAAGTCTTTTGAAATGACGCAGGAACATTTTGCGGAAGAATACGGAAAGAAGATCCGATTTTTTATTTACAACTCGGCTCAGCTTTCAGAGATTGACCGGTTTGCTTCAGATAGTTCTATCAATGTCATGATTATCAATTCGCAGGCATTTAATGCGAAAGGTAAGGATGCCAGAAGAATTTATATGAAACTGGATGAGTTCCGCTCACGCAGGCCTATTGATATTATTGCCAAGACGAATCCTATCCTGATTATTGATGAACCGCAGTCGGTGGAGGGTAAGCAAACGAAAGAAAACCTGAAACAGTTTAATCCCATGATCACGCTTAGATATTCTGCCACGCATAAGAGCGACAGCATCTATAACATGGTATATCGCCTAGATGCTATGGAGGCATACAATAAGCGCCTGGTTAAGAAGATTGCCGTGAAGGGTATTACGGAAACAGGCAGCACAGCTACGGACAGTTATCTGTATCTTGAAAGCATCAATCTGTCTAAGGGAGATCCGACGGCTACACTTCAGTTTGAAGTGAAGATGATGAGCGGCGTTACGAAGAAGAAAAGCAAAATCGTAAAAGAAGGGGATAATCTTTATGATTATTCCAACAGCCTTGAAGAATATAAAAACGGCTTTGTTGTGAGTCATATTGATGGCCGCGATGATTCTGTAGAGTTTATCAACGGTATCAAGATTTATGCTGGAGATGTCATTGGCGCTGTGGATGAGGATCAGCTCCGCCGTATTCAAATCCGGGAAACAATATTGTCCCATTTGCAGAGGGAGCGCCAGCTATTCTATAAGGGAATCAAGGTTCTCTCCTTGTTTTTCATAGATGAGGTGGCGAATTATCGTGAGTATGATGCTGCAAATCAGCCGGTGAACGGAAAATATGCGGTTATGTTTGAGGAAGAATATGAGGATATTCTGAACAATATGCAGCTATCTTTAGGCGAGGATGATTATATCAGGTATCTGCAGGCAATTCCGGCAGAGAAGACTCATGCAGGGTATTTCTCGGTAGATGGAAAAGGAAAGATGGTCAACTCCAAGGTTGGAAGAAAAGAAACTACTTCTGACGATGTGAGTGCGTATGAACTGATTATGAAGAATAAGGAACTGCTTTTGGATCGTGATCCGAAAAAGTCTCCGGTACGATTCATCTTTTCTCACTCTGCTCTTCGTGAAGGCTGGGATAATCCGAATGTATTCCAGATTTGTACGCTGAAGCAAAGCAGCAGCGATGTCCGTAAGCGTCAGGAAGTGGGACGAGGCCTGCGTCTTTGTGTAAATCAGAGTGGTGAACGTATGGATATCAATACCTTAGGCAATGATGTTCATAATGTTAATGTTCTTACGGTTATTGCGAGCGAAAGTTACGACTCCTTTGCAAAGGGCCTCCAGACAGAGATGGCAGAGGCTGTGTCAGACAGGCCGAAAGCGGTTACCAGGGAGCTGTTTGTCGATCGTATCGTTAGAGATGATCAGGGCAATAGGGTTATCATTACAAGTGCCGTGGCATCTGCAATCTTCTTTGATTTGATAGTAAACGGTTATATCAATAGGCAGGGCGAACTGACGGACAGGTATTATGAAGATAAGGCAAATGGCGAGATCAAGATTGCAGAGGAAGCGAAAGATTTTTCTGCCGGTGTCATTGAGATTATTGATTCCATCTACGACGGCAGGGCATTGCGGCCTGAGAATGCCCGCAGCAATAATGTGGAGCTGCAGATTGATGATGAAAAACTGAACAGCAAGGAATTCAGGGCGCTGTGGTCAAAGATCAATACGAAGTCTGTTTACGTGGTGGATTTTGATACAGACGAGCTAATCAGGAAGTCGATTGCTTCTCTGGATTCAAAACTTCGGGTTGCAAAGATACATTTCCGGGTGGAGACCGGACAGATGGATTCCATCGAATCAAAAGAAGATTTGATTGCCGGCGCAGCTTTTGTGAAGAAAGAGTCCGGAAGCTATGGCGTGACGGCTGCGGATAATTCTAATGTAAAGTATGACCTGATCGGAAAGCTGGTAGATGAGACCGGTCTTACACGTAAAGCCATCATTGCGATACTGCAGGGAATCCAGCCAGTTGTATTTAATCAGTTTAAGGACAATCCGGAGGAGTTTATATCTAGGGCTGCTCAGCTGATCAATGATCAGAAGGCAACAGCAATTATTGAGCATATTACATATGAGGTGCTGGATGAGAAGTACGGAACGGATATCTTTACGAATCCGATAATCAAGGGTAAGTTGGGCGTAAATGCCATGAAAGCAACGAAGCATTTATATGATCATATTGTATATGATTCTTCAAATGAGCGTGACTTTGCAACGGATCTGGACGCCAATACGGATGTGGCTGTATATGTGAAGTTACCGGATGGATTTTATATCTCTACGCCAGTCGGACACTACAATCCGGACTGGGCGATCGCGTTCCGTGAAGGCAGTGTGAAACGTATTTACTTCGTAGCGGAGACGAAGGGTTCCATGAATTCTATGCAGCTGCGGCTGATTGAGGAATCTAAGATCCATTGCGCAAAAGAACACTTCAAGGCTATCTCCGGCGATAATGTTGTCTATGATGTTGTAGACAGCTATAGATCGCTGATGGAGAAAGTAATGAGATAAGCAGGAGGTAGAATATAAAGGACTAAATACAGACACATTGGCTGTGAAATGAAGTTGCTTTTTTAGGAATCGGTCGACATAATTATTTGACAAAAAACGGATATGGAACTATGGCGGTGCTAAAAAACCAAAAGCTGCGAGTGATTTATTATGCGGTGATAGATGATGGCCCCGGTGATTTCGAGACGACTTACGCAGATGTGCCGGAAGGGCGCATGGCGCTGGCGGAGCGGCTGACCGGTGTGCGAATAAAAACCATTAAAACTGTTATAAAATGAAAGGTCGTTAGTTATGCCCAGTCAGTTCAGTCAGATTCCAGATTCTTTCTGGAGCTTGTTTCGGTCCCGGAATCGTCAGATTTATATCGATGCCCTTCTTCGGATCAATGAAGAATATCAGTACAGTAATTATTATTTAAGCCGGGAGATCTGCGTGCAGACCCTAAGCGACTATTTCGCTAAGCGAAAGGTGGTTATGGAACAGGATGAATTGGAGGATGACTTTGACTTGATGGAGCCGCCGACTACCCGGATCCTTAATTGGCTTTTGCGGACTCAGTGGCTTCGGAAAGTGGACGATTATGAGGCGATGACGGTCAATATTGTGATTCCCGATTATGCCGCGGTTTTTGTGGATGCCTTTGTGCATCTGGCCGGGGAGGATGAAGATGATACCCAGGTCTATATTCAGAATATCTATTCTATTTTATTTGCTTTCAAAAATGACCCGCGATACAATATTTCCCTGTTAAAGACGGCGTTGATCAATACCAGACGGCTGAACAAAACGCTGCAGGACATGCTCCATAATATGGATCGGTTTTTCGGAAGCCTTCTGGAACAGCAGTTTTATGGGGATCTGCTGAGAGAGCATTTGGATGGCTATGTAGAGGAGATTGTCCGGAAAAAATATCATATTTTGAAAACATCTGATAACTTTTATCTTTATAAAACGGATATCAAACGATGGCTCAGGGAAATGCGGCAGGATACGTCCTGGCTTGATCAGGTATGTCTGCGGAATAAACAGCTGCGTGGGTTGGAGATTCAGGCGGATGAACTGGTGGAGCAGCTGAATCAGATCGAACGGGGATTTGATGATATCGAGCACCGGATTTCCAATATGGACAGAGAGCATACCAGGTACATAAGGGCCACGGTGACCAGGCTTAACTATCTTCTGAATAAGGAGGACAATATGAAAGGCCTGGTAATCGATCTTCTGAATCATCTGTCCGAGACAGGGGAAGAGCAAAGGGCGGAAGATATGGGGAAAATCGGAGCGCTTATGAACCTGTCCCAGATGACCGTGATTTCCGGGAAGTCCCTGTATAAACGCAGAGGCCCCAGAAAAGATTTTGCGGAAAGCCTGGAGCCGGATACGGAGACGAAAGAATTGTCGCGAGAAGAAATTCTGAATCTGAACCGGATGAATAATCGCTACAGCCGCCGCGAGATCGAGGGCTTTGTGCTGGAGCGGATGCGGGACGGTAAGCTGGAAGTAGGACAGGAGACCGTGTCCACCGACGAGGAGTTTGAAAAGCTGGTTCTGGCCTACGATTATTCTACCCGCAAGGACAGTCCTTACCGGGTGAAGGATCAGGATGTGGAGGAAATTGACAACGGAAGGTTCCGTTATCCGGGACTGACTTTTGAGAAGAAGAAAAAAGGAGCCGGAAATGATTGACTATTTTGAAGCATTATCGCCGGATGAGCAGCAGAAGGTAAAAGAGTCCATCCAACTTCTGTACCGGCAGACGTTTCTGCTGGAACGGAGGTATGACCGGAAAAACCGGCGCAGTCAGCTGAACCGGGAATATTATCAGTGTGAAAAACATCTGGAATTTATCCGGGCGTATTTTAACCTGATGGATGTAGAAGTGATGGAAAACAGCCAGATGGGCGTGATCTATCTAAGGGGAGAACAGGTAATCGGAGAAAAAATGTCCCGGCTGGCGACATTGTATATTCTGATTATGAAACTGATTTATGACGAGCAGATGTCTGCGGCATCCTCATCCGCGGATGCGGTTACTACGCTGAGCGAGATTCATGAGAAGCTGGGAACCTATCGGATTTTGAAAAAACAGCCGGCGGCTACGGAGGTGCGCCGTACCATTGCGTTTTTGAAGAAATATCAGCTGATCGAGCCGTTGGATGTATTGGAGGAGCTGGACGGAAGGAGCCGCCTGATCATTTATCCCACTATCCAGATGGTGCTTTTGGGTGATGACGTGCGGGCGCTGCTTAAAACCTTCGAAGAAGGGGAAGGAGAAGAGGAAGATGACGAATCAGAGATTTGAAGCCCTCTCCAGGATGTGTCTGAATAACTGGCATTATATCCGTCATAAGACCCTGTCCTTTCATGAGGGTGTAAATTTTTTCACCGGCCATTCCGGCAGCGGAAAATCTACGGTGATTGACGCCATGCAGATTGTGCTCTATGCCAATACGGATGGGCGGGGATTTTTCAACAAGGCGGCCGCCGATGATTCGGACAGAAGTCTGATCGAGTATTTGCGGGGCATGATTAATATCGGGGAGGATAATAATTTTTCTTATCTGCGTAATCGCAATTTTTCCAGTACCATTGTGTTGGAGCTGCGGCAGACGGATACGGGGAAATGTCAGTGCGTCGGCGTGGTATTTGACGTAGAGACGGCTACCAATGAGATTTCCCGGATGTTTTTCTGGCACAAGGGGCCTATGCCGAAACATGAGTATCGCGTAACAGGCTCGGCTTCCGGGGAGGACGCCGCCGGGGGCAGCCGACCTATGTCCACGGAAGAGGTTAAGAACTGGCTTCTTCAGAATTTCCCCAAAGAGGATACGTATTTTGGCTCTCACAATGAAAGGTTCCGTAAGCAGCTTTATGACATTTATCTGGGAGGCCTGGACGCGGAGAAATTTCCCCTGTTGTTTAAACGGGCGATCCCCTTCCGCATGAATATAAAGCTGGAAGATTTTGTGAAAGAATACATCTGCATGGAGCAGGATATTCATATTGAGGATATGCAGCTGAGCGTCATGGAATATGGGCGGATGCGCAGAAAAATTGAAGATACCTGCAAAGAGATTGAGGAGCTGAAGGGAATATGCGGCCAGTATCAGACGGTCGCGTCTGTTCGCGAAGAGATTCAGGCCAATCAATATTTCGCCCGGAAGCTGGACATTCTCTACGAGCGGCGGCGGGTGGCAGAGTGCCGGGATAAAATCCAGGCGGCGGAGGAAAGCAGGGATAAAAGCCTTGCCCAGGTGGGACTGCTGGGACAGGAGATTGAGGAAATGAACCGAAAATCCGACGATCTGCTCCGCCGGATTTCCATGACCGGTTATGAGGAGATAAAGAAGCAGCTGGAATTATTAAATCAGCAGGTAGAGAGGCTGTCAGCCGGCAAAGGGCGTTGGGATCAGACGGCAGCCAGGCTGAAGGCCTGGGAAGAAGAAGATATAGTATCTAACCGGACGCTGTGGGATATTGATGAATTCGTGTCCGGCAGAATTTCCGAGGAAGCCCTGGAAAAGCTGCAGTCAGATTTAAAAGAGATGCGGGAAGATACGGCCAGACAGCAGCAGGAGGCCCGTGCTGAACTGAAGCAGCTGGAAAAGCGGCGGAAAGAGACAGAGGAAGAATTAAATCAGCTGAAATTAGGCAGCAAAGCCTATCCAAGGGAGCTTGAACAGGCCAGAACCATTTTACAAAACCGTCTGTATCAGGAGACCGGGAAAAGCGTGCGGGTGGAAATACTGGCGGATCTGCTGGATATCCGGGACGACAGCTGGCGCAGCGCGGTGGAAGGATACCTTGGGAGCAATAAACTTCTTCTGGTGGTGGAGCCCAGGTATGCCAGGACCGCCATGGAAATTTACCGGGAGCTGGATAAGGAAAAGTATTATCAGGTGGCGGTTCTGGATACGGAACGGGTCATGGGGGATGAGCATAAGGTGCTGGATCACGCCCTTTCCGAGGAGGTAGAGACCGGCCGTGATTATGTCCAGGCCTATATAAATTTCCAGCTGGGCAAGGTGGTAAAATGCGAGACGGTAGATCAGTTGCGGAACTGCCGCATCGGCATTACCAAAGACTGCGTAATGTACCACAGTTATCGGATCCAGCATATCAACCCGGCCAATTACACAACCAGGGCTTATATTGGCAAACACAGCGTCCGTCAAAGAATAAAGCTGATGGAAAGCGAACTGAAAAAGATTATTGAGGCTCAGAAGCCTCAGCAGGAAATTATCGCTGAGACCAGGCGGATTCTGGAACTGGAAGAGCTGGGGCAGGAAAAGTCTGTATATCTGGAATGGAAACGGGATATGGAGGCATTACCGGTTCAGCAAAAAGAGCAGCAGAAGCTGCGGGATAAAGTGGAACAGCTGCGGTCTCAGAACGTAGATCAGATGGAGGAAGAGCGGAGAGCGCTTCAGAAATTGCGGGACGGGCAGATTCAGGTTCAGAAGGAACAGCAGAGAATTGCGGATGAGCTGGACGGAGAGGTCAAAAGAGAACGGGAGAATTTGATTCTTCTCAACGAAGGTCTGCTTGAAAAAGAAAAAGCACTGAAACAGGATGGGTCTTTGGAACTTCAACTTGCCCGGATTCTGGAAGAGAAAAGGGCCGCGGCACGCTATGACAGGCTGCGGGACCAGTATCAGGAAAAGGCATCCGAGGCGGAAGAAAAGCGGCAGCAGGAGATGAACCGCCTGGTGAATTTGCGAACGGCTTATCTGAGAAACTACCAGAATCGCAATTTTTCTCCGACTACAGAGGAAAACAAAGATTATCAGGAACTTTTAGACAGCCTGAATTTTGAAAAACTGGAAGAGTACCGGGCTCGCGCCGCGGAACAGGCCAGGACGGCTGTGGAACATTTTAAAGACGATTTTATGTATAAGATCCGAAGCGCCATCAAGGAGGCGATCCAGCGGAAGGATGAACTGAACCGGATCATCAGCCGCCTGGACTTCGGAAAAGATAAGTATCAGTTTTATATCGGGAAGAACAAGGGACCAGACGGAATCTATTATGATATGTTCATGGATGAGGCTCTGGAGATCAATCCGGCTGATCTGGACATGGGATGGGAAAATCAGCTGAATATGTTTACCATGGAACATGAAAATCATTACGGGGTTCTGATCAATGACCTGATCAATGTGTTTATTCCTCCGGAAAACGCTTCCTCGGAGGAGCGGGAGGAAGCCCGCCGCAACATGGACAAATATGCGGATTACCGAACCTATCTTTCTTTCGATATGCAGCAGCTGGTTCAGGATGAGGACGAGACGATTAAGATCAGGCTTAGCCGCATGATTAAGAAAAATTCCGGCGGAGAGGGACAGAATCCTCTTTACGTAGCTCTTTTGGCAAGTTTTGCCCAGGCGTATAAGATTGATTTAAAACCGGGACTTGTACGGAATCCGACGATCCGACTGGTGGTACTGGACGAGGCCTTTTCCAAGATGGACGCGGAGAAGGTAGCCAGCTGCATCCAGCTGATCCGGGGCTTGGGTTTCCAGGCGCTGATCAGCGCCACCAATGATAAGATACAGAATTATCTTGAGACGGTTGATAAGATTTTTGTTTTTGCCAATCCCAACAAGAAATCTATTTCCATTCAGGAGTTTGAACGGAAGGAGTTTGGGCAGCTGAGAAAAGGAATTGAAGAAGATGACGAGCTATATTCTGAACAAGATTATTGACCGGTATGAGAACAGCAGAAACGACTGGAAAGAGCAGTCGGCGGGGAATCGCAGCATTCCGGTTCAGCAGTCGGACTATGACGCTTGCGGGAGAAGTGAATTACTGCAGGAGGCCAGACAGCTGGAGAAAAGAGGACTGATTAAGGTCAAATGGTTTGCGGGCAGAAGCGATATGGAAAAAATTACGTTTCGCCTGGAAGCGTTGCCGCAGATGTACGAATTAACCGGCAGGAGACCGAAAGCCCAGCGGATGGAAGACGACGTCCGGACGGTTCAGGCCTGGATGGATCAGGCCAGGTCTGACTGGCTGCGGCAGTATTATCAGGATCTGGCGGACAGCCTTCATAAGGGTAAAAGGCCTCAGGATATGGAACGTTATGGAGAAAAACTGTTTCAGTGCCTGAACTGCCTGGAAAAACTGGAAACTCCCATGTATATCCGGATATTCAGCAGCCGGTATCTGGGAGGCTCCAAAGTCTTTGAGAAGGAGTTAGAGTCCAGGGTAGTGTCTGTTGCCAGAAAATATCATCCTATGGTGGATGAGGCTATGGAAAAATATCAGGTATTGTCCCAACTTTATCTGGACAATTATTCTCAGGAGATGGCACTGAAGGGAGAACTCCGTTTCTGGCTGGAAGATCGGCTGATTGATCTCTCTGCGTTTCGTTACGGCACGGTGCTCAATACGGAAACGCTGCGCTGCGGAAAAATCCATGAAGAGCAGAGAATAAAGAAGATTATCACGGTTGAGAATAAGGCGAATTTTGTTTCCATGCCCTATGAGGAAGGGACATTGATTATCTTTTCTCACGGATTTTTCTCTCCCCTTGAAAGAGAATTTTTGAAAGCCCTCAGAGAGATCTTGTCTGACGAAGAAACGGAGTATTATCATACAGGGGATCTGGATTACGGGGGAGTTCGTATTTTCCAGTATATCCGCAAAAAGATATTTCCCCGGCTTCTGCCGTTTCAGATGGACGTGACCCAGTATGAGGCTTATCGGGAATTTGCCGCGGATATGGAACCGTCTGCCTGGGAAAAACTGAAAGCGATTGAGGAACCGGCGCTGGAGCCTTTGATACGGCGGCTGCTTGCGGAGAGAAAAGTGATAGAGCAGGAATGTTTCCTGTAAGCAGGATTGTGATGCTGACAGTAAATTTATATGCCAGGATCATCGTAGCGGAATGAACTATAGATCATCAAGGATATAGTATTTAGTTTTGCAGAAGTGACAAGCAGTAATTTTGATAACAGTTGACCAGATGAAATGTGTAATGCGACCTAAGAGGCAGAAAATAGTTGATATTGCCGCGGCAAGATATTTCGGGCGAGGTGAAAAGCTTGAGCGGAAGAGTACCTTCACCATGGAGTATATATTTTTTATTGAATGAAGGTGGCCTAGAGAATTGATGGGCGAAGCAGAGAAACACTGGAGGAAATATTGAGAAGGTATAATACGCTATTGTGATCAGTAAACTGCCGGGAGTGTGATGATTATGGAGGAGTTGGAAAAGCGCCAAACAGATGCAGCAGGAGAACTGCTGGCAAGGATTGAGGCACTGAAAAATGAAAATCTGCTTCTGAAAAAGCGTCTTGATGAAGCCGGGATTTCGTATGCGGATATTGTAACGGACAACAATAATGAACCTGCAGATATTTACGATCCGGATCAGGGAGCCAGAATAAAGAGATTTGAAGTTACGGATAAGATTGCCAATGTTTTTTTATGATGTTCTGCCGTGGAAGAAAGGATGTGTTTGACCTCCGTTATACAAATACGAAGACAGGAAAAAATGGCTATTATACACAATGTTTTAATCGATGGGATCGGGGATGCCATATACAGAAAAAAGATGGTGTCCGATGCAGAGACTGTGAGTTAAAGGCGTATAAACCGATCACACTGCCGCTCATAAAGGCACACATGATTGGTGCAGATCCAAATGGGAATGATGTGGTAGCAATTTATCCGATGCTGGAGAATAATCTTTGCCAGCTGCTTGTATTTGATTTTGATAATCACGCAAAAGGGGCGGAGCAGGAAGACCATGCAAATAATGATGATAACTGGAAAGAGGAAATAAATGCCTTGCGCCGCATTTGCAGGAATCTTAAGATAGACGCTTTGACGGAACGGTCGAAATCGGGGCGAGGCGCGCATCTTTGGATATTCTTTAAGGAGATGATTCCGGCCAGACTGGCGAGGAGGTTTGGTTTTGCATTGCTTGAGAAGGGCGCGGAATCTGTAAATCTAAAGTCTTTCAAGTACTATGACCGTATGATACCGAATCAGGATGTCCTTCCGGAGGGAGGTCTTGGCAATGTCATTGCGCTTCCGCTGCAGGGCCAGGCTCTGAAAGCGGGCAACAGTGCTTTTGTCGATGATAATTGGAACGCATATGAGGATCAGTTAAATGTACTTGCAGGCACGAAAAGATTAAGCAGACAGGAGATAGAAGATTATCTTTCCTTATGGTATTGCGAGGGAAGCGCAGGAGAAGCGGATGATAACGACGCCCCATGGGATAAGTACTCGGAGATAGACGCAGGCGGCGTGAAAGGTACTGTGCATATCGTATTGGCTGACCGTATCTATATCGATTCCTCGGGAATGTCGAATAAGATAAAGAGACAGCTGCGCCGAATGGCAGCGTTCTCAAACCGGCAGTATTTCCAGAACCAGGCAATGGACATGCCTAATTATGATGAGTCAAGATTCATTTACCTTGGAGATGATGAGGGAAAATATATTGTCCTGCCGCGGGGGCTCAGGGAAGAGATTTTGAAGCGTTTTGATAAAGCAGGAGTCAGATATGAAATAGAGGACAAACGCACAGATGGCAAAAAGATCCATGTGGCGTTTAAAGGAGAACTGCGAGAGTCGCAGGTACAGGCTGTGGAGTCAATGCTTGAAAATGAAACCGGTATACTTCATGCCGCTACAGCGTTTGGAAAGACGGTAGTATGCTGCAGCATGATCGCGAGGAGAGGTGTGAATACTCTGATACTTGTAGATCGGACGGATCTGATGAATCAATGGCTCAGACGTCTGGATGAGTTTCTGGATATCAGTGAGGAGCTTCCGGAATACAAAACAAAGACCGGTCAAACAAGGAAAAGAAAGTCATTGATCGGAAATCTCCAGGGGACACATGATACTTTGACAGGTATCGTGGATGTAGCAATGATCCGTTCCCTGAAAAAGAAAGACGGTTTCCATCCTATGCTTAAGGAGTACGCGCAGGTATATTTTGACGAATGTCATCATGCTGCTTCAGACAGCGCAATTGAGGTGCTTCAGGCAATCAATGCAAAATATGTGTATGGCGTGACGGCAACACCGAAACGCGGAGATGGAAAGGAAAAGATAAATGAGTTTCTTCTTGGCTCTGTCAGGTACAGGTTTACGGCAAAAGATAGAGCCAGAGAGCAGAATATCGATCATCTGGTATATCCCCGTTTCACACGTACGGTAAAGCCGCATCATTTGTCCAAGACTCCGTACGGCAATGATGCCTATGAGCTGATAAGGAACAATGACGTCCGCGATGAGCAGATTATCAGGGATGTGGCGGATTGTGTGAGAAACGGGCGAACTCCGGTTGTACTGACCAAATATGTTGATCATGCCAGGAAGCTGGCAGAGAAGCTGAAAAAGTATTCTGACAGACTGATTCTGCTGACCGGCTCTGATGGTACAAAAGCGCGCAGGTCGCAGGTGGCAAAGCTGAACGCCGTAGCTGATTCGGAAAGTCTTATCCTTGTAGGAACAGGTTCTCTGCTTGGAGAAGGATTTGATTATCCGAGATTGGATACCTTGTTTATGGCGACTCCGGTTTCGGGAGAGAACGTAGTAGAGCAATATGTCGGCCGTCTTAACAGGGACTATGAAGGAAAAGAAAATGTCATAGTGTACGATTATGTGGACAGTCACATTCCAAAATTCGATAAAATGTACGCGTCAAGGCTAAAGGCGTACAAAAAGATTGGATATGAGCTTTGTGTCAGTATGGACGGAGAAAAGCAGAAAGCAAATGCTATTTATGATATTGACAACTATGCGGAGACATACTGGAGAGACCTTGAAGAAGCCAGATCAGGGGTCATTATATCCAGCCCAAGGCTAAATAATCAGAAGGTGAACCGCATCATGGCTGTTCTTGGTAAGCGTCAGGAATCAGGAGTTAAAGTGACAATTGTTACATGGCATCCGGATGCTTATAAGTATGGCAGGGATGATGCACGGATGGAACTTATGGAACGTCTGCGGAAAGCTGGATTTGAAATTCGGATGGTGGAAGATTCCTGCGAGCATTATGCAATAATCGACCAAGAGATCGTCTGGTATGGAAGTATGAATCTGCTGTCAAAGGAAGACGCCGAGGATAATCTGATGAGGGTTTGCAGCAAAGAGATTGCAGCGGAACTTCTGGAAATGACATTTGGCGCTGAAGACAAAATGCAGGATTGGTGACAGGGTATAATGGGGTGATGTCCTTTTCCCCCACATATGCTATGATTCTTTAGGAAAGTATCAGATTCAGGGCAGGCAAAAAGAGCAGCCTGTATAGAAACTAAAGCTGCCCTGAATGTGA
>CANRHU010000062.1 GCA_947630485.1 uncultured Lachnospiraceae bacterium | reverse complement strand
TCCATCGTGACCAGGCCCTTGTTGTTCCGGCCCTTCACGCCGCCCTCATCGCGGGCCGCGCAGCCGAAATCAAACATATTCCATACATGGCTCGACCAGATCCAGGGCCTCTCATCAAACACCTTAGCCATATGCTCGTGATACAGCGCCTGATATTCCTCACTGTAATCCTTGCACGCCGGGTTCGGACCATGGTAGGTGACAATTCCCTCGCAGCCGTACTCCGACATTCCCAGGCAAATGTCCGGATGGACTTCATGGAAATGATCCAGCCACGGGCCGTTGTCTTCCATCTTGCCGCCGTACCAGCCGAAGTAGTGGTTGTAGCTCTCCACATCGGTGATATGGTGAAGCGGGCTGTCGATCGGCGTCATGGACACATGGGCAATGGTGGTCAGTCTCGTGGGATCCAGCTCCTTGCACAGAGCGGCCAGTTCCTTATGGTTCTCCACCAGTTTCTCGGAAATGCCGCCGATCAGAATCTCATTGGACACGCCCCAGAAACAGATGGACGGATGGTTGTAATTCTGGATGATCAGCTCTTTCATCTGGCTGATACAGTTTTGGTGCGCGGCCGGATCCTTATTGAACACGCTGATAAACGGAATCTCCGCCCATATGATGAATCCCAACGCGTCGCACGCGTCATAGAAATCCTGCGAGTGCTGATAATGGGCCAGACGGATCGTGTTGGCGCCCAGCTCCTTGATCATGCAGGCGTCGTTATAATGATCCTCTGCGGTTAGGGCATTGCCCTTATACAGCATATCCTGATGGCGGCTCACGCCACGAAGCGGGGTCTCCACACCGTTTAAGATGAAGCCCTTCTGGGGATCGCAGGAGAAGCTGCGCACGCCCACCAGGGCGGACACCTCATCATAGGCCTCGTTGCGCCGCTGCAGCGTCGCCGTCACCTCATAGAGGTACGGATTGTCGATACCCCACAGAGTCACCTCCGGGACGCAGATTGTGACTGCCGCGTCGTCCGCCGGACGAACCGCCGACGCCACTTCATTGCCGTCCTCGTCATAAATAGAATACAGAACCGTAAAGTTCTCATCCGGGTTCGTCACCCAGGATTTGATCTCGAAGGTCGCCCCGTCCCCGCAGGGCTTCGGCGTCACCTGGATGCCCGGGCCGCCGTAGTAATCCAAATCAAAATGCGCGTTCGGCACGCTGATCAGGTTCACGCCACGATACAGACCGCCATAGAAGGTAAAGTCCGCCGACTGGGGATAGACGCTGTCCTTGTACTCATTGCTGCAGGCCACCGCAAGCAGGTTTTCCCCCTCTGCTTTGCACAGATCGGTAATGTCAGCGCGGAACGCCGAATAGCCGCCTTCATGATAGACGACCTTTGTTCCATTGACATAAACCGTGGCCTGCTGCCCCGCCGCCAGGATCTCCACATAGACCCTGCCTCCGGCCAGCGGCTGTTTTGGCGTCTCAAACTGCCTTGCGTACCAGCAGGTGCGCCGGTCATAACCGCCGTTGCCGTCATGGCCGTCGATGGCGTTCCAGGTATGGGGCAGGTCTACCTTCTGCCAGTCCTGCGGAAGGCTTTCCGGCAGGCCCGCGTCTTCCTGAATGAAGCGCCAGCCCTCGTTGATACTGATGATGTTGCGCATATGTATCCTCCTCCTTCTGTTAAATTTACTCATTGATGCCCGTCAGATCCGCGCGTCGAACAATCCGCAGAAGCTGTCGATGGGATCCTGGCCCTTAAACGCCTCCGGTCCTGCCAACAGGTCGTCTACCAGGGCGTCGAGCGTGGAGTCCTTCGAATCATAGGTATTGATATACGTCCGAACCTGCGGGATGTCCGCCAGCATCGTGGGCTGTCCGCAGCCGATGGCCACCACCGGAAGCTCAAACACATACCACGGGATCTCCCCGCCGCCCTTGCTCATGCCAAAGCTGGGTCTGCCGCCCGACACGTCGCAGAGAGTGATCACCAGATCCATGTCCTTGACAAAATCCGCGATGGCGTTCTTGCCGGCGAAATACAGGTTCAGGCTGGGTTTCTCGCCTGCCTCGATCTGCTTCTTGATCCGGTCTAAGGGGCTCTCATAGATGAACGCGTCGAAGCCCTTATCACACAGCCGCTTTTTAAGCTTCTCCGCCGCGCTCTCCGCGCTGCCGGCCATGCCCATCAGTTTCATCAGGCCGCCCATTGCGCCGCCGTCGCCCTTCACATGGACGATCATGATCCTCTTATAGCGATCCGGCGTAATCGGAAGCACATCCTTATCCTTATACTTGACCAGGGAAATGCAGTCGCGGCTGATCCGCTTCTGCATTTCCTTATACTCATCTCTCCCAAGAACCGCGTCCGCCGTCTCCGGCGAAGGCACCAGTTCCTCCTTCGGCTTCCTATGAAGGCCCATCTTCGCCTTCAGACCCAGGATACGCGTCAGCGCTTCCTTCATCCGTTCTTCGCTGATCACACCGTCCCGGTAAGCCTTAAGCATCGTGGAGAAATCTTCATCCGGGTCGTTGAAGAACAGGAACATGTCGCAGCCGGCGTTGATGGCGGCAGGCAGCATCTCGCTGCGCTTCATGCGGTCCGTCATACCCACCATGTGGGAGGCGTCCGTCACCACCATGCCGTTAAAGCCCAGCTTATCCCGCAGCAGCGTGGTCATGATCTCCGGACTTAAGGTGGCCGGCATCAGTTCATCGTCCGTCAGGGACGGATTGATCGCCTTGGCGTACTCCGGCATCAGAATGTGTCCGCCCATAATGGCGTCCAGACCGTTGTCGATCAGCGTCTTATACACGAGGCCATAGGTCGCGTCCCACTGCTCAGGCGTAAAATAATTGACATTATTGGACATATGGGCATCCCGGAAATCCTGGCCGTTGCCGGGGAAATGCTTGGCCGCGCATGCAAAGCCCGGAATCGTATGAGCGCCCTTCAGATACTCTGCGCTCATCTCAGCCACCCGCTTCGCATCCCCGCCGAAGGCCCGCATGATCACCTCGGTATTCTGCCAGTTATAAAGGATATCGCAGACCGGCGCGAAAGCCATGTTGCAGCCGATGGCGGCCGCCTCCTCATTGGCCATCTTCCCCAGGGCGAAAGCATACTCCGGCTTCCCGGTAGCCGCGATCTTCACACCGGAGCCGATCGCGGTTCCGTCCGCGCAGGCGCCGTCGCCGCCCGCCTCTGTGTTGCAGGCAATGAAGATCGGAATCTTCGCGTATTTCTGCAGGAGCCGGTTCTGCCGCTGGATAGCCTTGCCCGGCGCGGGATTATAACGGCAGCCGCCCAGATGGTATTTCTCCATCAGTTCCTTCAGATGGGCCTCCTCGTGGGAGGACGTCAGCTGGAAAAACAGCTGTCCCACCTTCTCCTCATCGCTCATGCCGGCGATGGTCTCCTCCACCCACCGGCAATCCTCATCCGATAAATAATACGGATTGGCTTTCAGATCAACCACAGGCATCTCCCTCCTATTCTCCCAGATTCTTCAGAAATGCTTCCGTCTTCCGCTGCTGGTACTCTCCGCCGTAGCTTCCGTCAAGAAGCTTCGGGACCGCCGCGGACACAAATTCCTCCCAGCTCTCCTTCTCATGGCGAACCAGGATCGGATAATAGTTCACTCCGTTCTTCGCCGCCGCATCCCGGTCGCCGGGCGCGTCGCCGGTCATCAGAACCTTCGTCCTGTCATAGCCTTTCTTCAGAAGCTCCTGGATGCAGTAAGCCTTACTGCCCACATTCTGGGACATCAGGATATCCACGTACTGGCTCAGACCGTAGAGATCCCATTCCTCCTCCACCGCCTGCTGATTGGCGGAGGACACAATCGCGATATCCGCGTACCCGTGCGCGTAAGCCAGGGCCTCCTTTACGCCCTCAAAAGGCTTCTTCTCCTCAAAAGGCAGGGCGTTGATCGCCGCATTGACCTTCTCCGACCAGGAAAGCGCCTTCTTAAGAATCACGCTGCCGTTCCCCTCGATGGCCTTCTTAAGAGCGCCGTTGGACAATTCCGGACTGTTGGCCGCCCAATCTGCCAACACGCCGATATCCTCGATCCGTGTGTATTGCTGATCGATCTCGCCCAACACCTGAGCCAATCCTTTGAAGCGGTTGATCCCTCTCGTCATGGTATAAAGATTCACGTCGTTCCATCTCGCCAGAATGGGCTCCTCCCACCGGGAAAGTCCCCACTCCTCCACCATACACGGCCCAAAGCATCGGAAATGCTTGATGTCCATCGTGTCCATCGCGCAGCCGTCAGAATCAACACAGATCAGATAATCTTTCTTTTTTGTGAAATGTTCCAAATCCATACTCATACGTTTTTACCTCTTATACTATTGATTGCACTCTCTGTCCCTTCGCTTTTTCCTACCCCCCGTCCCCCTTTCTTTCAGATAACTTTCCTTTACAGCTTGACACATTTATGCAATTATCACAAAAAGTATACCATGAATACGCAATTTTTCGTTAGTAAATTATTGTTCTCTTTTCGTATAGTTTTTGGATTGCTTTTTCCGGCAAAATGAGTGATAATATAATTGTTGGAAATCTGCCGGCGGTGCATTGTTTGTACTGCGCGGAACGTGGGGGAGGTTACGTAAGATGCAGCATGAAGCCGAATTGCTTTTTTTCAGGGAAATTCTCAAAAATTCACATATTCCCTGCCAAATTATCGACATATCCGATGATTCGTCCGTTGACGTGTATGACTTCGGCCTGCGCCGTCTTGTCATCCCGGAGCTGAATTACCGGGAAGAATTTGTCCGGTATACCAGTCAGTGCAAGCCAGGCGTATTCTACCGGACGCGGGATCCCTTTCTATGCTGTTACTATCTGATCCGAATTCCCGACGACGAAAATTCCTTCGTCCTCGTGGGCCCCTACACGGAAGCCGAGATTACAACCCAGGACATCCTGAATATCGCAGAACGATATGGTCTCCCTCATTTTCTTGTCAGCAAATTCGAGAAGATATTCCGGGTCATTCCCATTTTACAGGACAGCACCGGTCTGCTGGTGCTCATCAATTCGCTTGGGCAGCTGCTCTGGGGCGGAATAAGGGAGTTCTCTCTCCAGGATGTGTATGACACCAGCTTTCTGGGGAAGGAACCGGTGGCCATGCGCCCCGAAGACAAGGAAGAGGAGGACGCCTTCTTGTCCATGAAAGCGCTTGAGAAGCAATACGCATCCGAGAACGCTCTTCTGCAGGCCGTCGCCCGCGGGGAGACCCATACGGCGGAGATGCTTCTGGGAGCCTTTCCCCACGCCCATGTGGAACGCCGCTCCGTAAGTACCCTCCGGGACTGCAAAAATTACGCCATCATCGCCAATACATTGCTGCGCAAGGCGGCGGAGTACGGTCACGTCCATCCGCTCCATATCGACAGCCTCTCCTCCCGGTTCGCCCGCTCCATCGAAAACGCGGCGTCCAGGGAAGACATCTACCGGCTGATGCGCGAGATGGCCCGGAAATACTGCCTGCTGGTGAAGAACTATTCCCTGCAGGGTTACTCGCCGCTGGTACGGGACGTGCTGGTCCGGATCGGCTCCGATCTGACCGCCGACTTAAGCTTAAAGACCCAGGCCGCCTACCTGCACGTGAGCGCCAGCTATCTGTCTACCGTATTTAAGAAGGAGACCGGTTCCTCGCTGACCGAATTCGTGAACCGAAAGCGGGTGGAATACGGCATCTTCCTTTTAAATTCCACGAACCTGCAGATCCAGACCATCGCGCGTCACTGCGGAATCCCGGACCTGAATTATTTCAGCAAGACCTTCAAAAAATATATGGGCTTTACGCCCAGCGAATACCGAATCCAGATTACCTCGAGGGGAACAGAGAACGCCGCGGGCACGCCGTAAGGCGCAGAAGGAAATACAAAAAACGCGTCACTGGCGCGTTTTTCGCATACTGACGTAATACGAAGAAAGCGTCACTGGCGCTTTCTTCGCATGGAAATAAAAACTGCCGCGGGCAGGGATATCGCTCCCTCCCGCGGCTGCTTCTCTGTCCGGAATGCTCCGTCCTTTTTTGTTATTTCGCGCTCTTTCCGTCCAGCTTGTCCAGCATATCCCACACGCCAAGCATATACATGATGCCCAGCGCCCGGTCGTAGAGACCGTAGCCGGGGCGGACATTGCCCGGCTTTTCATCCCACAGGTGGCGGCCATGATCCGGGCGGATATAGCCCTCGTAGCCGCAGTCGTGGTAGGCTTTCAGGATATCCAGAATGCCGGTGTCGCCGTCGCAGTCCCTATGGCTGGCCTCACTGAAGTCGCCGTTGGGGAAGTGCTTTACGTTGCGGATGTGGGCGAAAGCGATCCTGTCGCAGTGCTTACGCACAATATCCGCTACATTGTTCTTCGGATCCGCGTTCAGCGAACCGCTGCAAAGCGTCAGGCAGTTGTAGGGATCGTCCACCATGGCCAGGAAGCGGTCGATGGCCTCGGCATTCACCAGGAGGCGCGGCAGACCGAAGATATCCCATGGCGGATCGTCCATATGGACGGCCATCTTGATATCGCACTCATGGCAGGTCGGCATGATGGCTTCCAGGAAATATTTGAAATTCTCCCAGAGCTTCTCCTTGGTCACAGGCGCATAGGCCTTGAACAGCTCGTCCAGCTTCGCCATGCGCTCCGGCTCCCAGCCGGGGAATGTCATGTTGTACTTCTCGGTGAAGGACATAATGTACTCCGCCATGGCGTTATAGTCGTCCTGGATCATGTCCTTCTGGTAGAACAGCGCCGTGGAACCGTCCCCAACCGGATGGAACAGGTCGGACCTGGTCCAGTCGAAGATCGGCATAAAATTGTAGCAGATCACCTTGACCCCAAAAGGAGCCAGGTTGCGGATCGTCTGCTTATAGTTTTCGATATACTGATCGCGGGTGGGAAGGCCGATCTTGATGTCATCATGGACATTCACGGACTCAACCACGTCCATATTAAAGCCGTAGGCTTCGATCTGTTTCTGCACCTGCGCGATCTCCTCCGGCTCCCAGACCTCGCCGGGGAGCTTGTTGTGAAGCGCCCAGACAATGGTGGATACGCCGGGGATCTGCTTAATGTCAGCCAGGGTAATCTTATCATTGCCCTCACCGTACCAGCGCCAGCCCATCTGCATTGGCATAATGTGTACCTCCTTCTTGTCTTTTCTATCACATTCCGCTGCTTTCCTTATACTCCCGAATACGCGGAAAATCCGCCGTCCACCGGAATTACGACTCCGTTGACGAAGCCGGCCGCCTCATTGTTCAGCAGATACAGAAGCGTACCGTTTAACTCCTCCGCCTCGCCGAAGCGTCCCATCGGCGTAGCTGCCAGGATCTTCTGCGTTCTTGCTGTCGGCGTACCGTCCTCATTGAAAAGCAGGGCCCGGTTCTGGTTCGTCACAAAAAATCCGGGAGCCATGGCGTTCACACGGATTCCCACCTTGGAGAAATGCACTGCCAGCCACTGGGTGAAATTGCTGACCGCCGCCTTGGCGCCGCTGTAGGCCGGGATCTTGGTCAGGGGCGTAAACGCGTTCATGGACGAGACGTTCAGGATATTGCAGCCCTCGCGCCCGATCATGTCCTTAGCGAAGACCTGGGTCGGAAGCAGGGTGCCGATGAAATTCAGGTTGAACACGAACTGGACGCCGCTCTGATCCAGATCGAAGAAGGACACGGTGTCCGCCTCGATATCGCCGATCTCGAAATACTCCTTCTGCGTCTGCGCTCTGGGGTTGTTGCCGCCTGCTCCGTTAACCAGGATATCGCAGGGGCCAAGCTCCGCAAGCACCTTCTCGTGGGTCTCTTCCAGGCTCGGCTTCTCCAGAACATTGGTCTTATAGGCCTTTGCCACATGGCCTGCCGCCACGATGCCGTCAGCTACCTTCTTCGCCGCCTCTTCATTCAGATCCAGCACCGCCACCTTCGCGCCGGCTTCCGCCAGCGTCGCCGCAAACATTCCGCACAGGACGCCGCCTGCCCCCGTCACAACCGCCACTTTGCCGGTCAGATCCGTTCCAAATGATAAGCTCATGATGTTGCCCTCCTTTTTACATTTTCATCCGCATCCAACGGACACGGAAACTGCTCTTTTTCCTGTTCTTTTCTGCCTCCGCGGCCTCACAGCACGATAAACGCGCAGCTTAACGGTTCCAGCTCCACCTTCCCGGCTGCGATCTTCTCACCGCCAAGCTCCGGAAGCGATCCGTCCTCACCAAGTTTTAACGGCCTGCCATTCAGCGTCATAACCGAAGCGCGCTTATTGCCGCCCTCGCCGGCCAGCACGTAAATCTCGGCCTCCTTCGGCACCTCCACCGCCGTCTTCTCATCCGGGCTGTTATTGATGACCAGATACACTACGCCTTCCTTCCCGTCCTTACGGCTCTGAGCATAGACATGGGCGCCCATGCGCACCGGCTCCCCGGTATCGTAGACGGTGGAGCCCATCAGACGCGTCCACAGAAGAACCGCAAAATAATTCGGCCTCGGATCATGTGTCACGCGGTCCAGATAGGCGTAATCGGACGCCGCCAGCGTATTATGGTAAATGATTCCCGCGGTCTCGCGGCTGAAGCCGCCTGCCTCGTTCAGGGTACGAATCACATCCAGATACGTGGACGCCCAGGTGTCCCCGCCGCCGCCTGCGTCGCCGGACTCCGTCACCCACATCTCGCCGCCCGGGCAGTAGCGGTCGCGGAGCGGTCCGTATGCTTTGGCGCTGTTAATCGCCACGGCCAGATAATCTTCGGTATGGGCCTCCTCCGCCAGCCAGTGCATCTGGGGCCTAACGCCGCCCAGACGCTCGGATACGCCGTTGTAATAATGGTAGCTGAACACATCCAGATGGCAGGGATCCTCACCCATCAGGGCCTTCGTATCGCAGGTCTCCCCTACCAGCGCCTCTACGCCTCCGCCTGCGCCCTTCTCGGCCGGCCGTCCCATACCGGCGTCAGAGCCCACCGTGCAGGGACCGATGTATAAGCAGTCCGGATAGTTCTCCTTCAGCCATTTCTCGAAGATCTTCTGATCCCGGGCATGATCCGCGGCGGTATAGCCCTTCGGGAACCCGGTCTCCGACAGCATATTGGGCTCATTCACGAACTCGGAACCGGAAATCGGCACGCCGTAATCGGCGCTGAACTTAAACAGCTTCTCCGCCTGCACCGGCGTCCACTCCGGAACCGGAGCCTCATCCACACCGTACACGCCGGGACAGGCCGACACGGACACCATCAGCTTCGCGCCTATCGCCTTCACGAAATCCAGAACTCCCACCCACTGGCTGCGTGTCAGAGTGTTCAGATAACCCTCAGGCACCTTCCCGCCCATGCTGTCGTCCAGGTCATAGTAGGTCTTCGTCGCCCACGTGCCGGAGACGCGCACCCAGACAGGACCGAATTCCTTCGCCAGCCGGCGTAACTTCTCGTCATACAGATTGATGGGCGGATAGACCTGCATCAGATCCTTGTACGCCGCCGTCAGTCCGCCGCTCATGTCCACATAGAATTCCTCCGTGCCGGCGATCTGGCCGGGCGTATAGGCCTTCCAGAACGTGCCGCCAGTGACCTCGGCAAATTCAATGTTGTAAGACATCATCGCCGGGTTCTGCTCATGCAGGGCTTTTAACGTCTCAGGTGACAATTTTACAAATTCTGCCATAAAGTCTTCTCCTTTCATCTCATTTCAGCAATTTGCCAGGAATCCTGCATACATTTCATGCGATTATATTAGTATTATACAATATCTGTTCCCATTTTTGTTAGTATGTAATTTAACTCTTTTCGCACATATTTAAAAAAACGCGCTGGAAATACCAGCGCGTTTATCTTGCTTTATCAAATACCCTCTGTACCAGCCCCGGGAATCCTCCCCGCTGGGAAAAATCATGCATTTTCTTCTTCTGAGGCGCCTTTCTCCAGGAAACAACGCTATCCTGCCCTGCCGCGGCTCCGGCCCCGGAGCCGTCCCGCCGCTCCAGCTTCCTTTTGATCACCAGATAGCAGATGAAATGGATCGCGCCGGTCAGCGCCCACGACACCGGATAGGAGATATACAGCGTCTGCAGGGTTCGGTTGGCAGCAAATATCGTGTAGATCCAAATCACGCGGAATAAGCAGGCGCCGGATATGGACACGATCATCGGCGGCACCGAATAGCCCATGCCGCGCAGACCGCCCACAAACACATCCATCATGCCGCACAGATAGTAGGTCGTGCAGATGATCCACATCCGAATCAGACCGTACTGAATCACCTCCGGCTCTGAGTTGTAGATACTCAGAAGCGTGGGCCCGAACGCCAGCGCGCCGGCGCCGAGCACCGCACCGACCACAAATACCATTCCCTCACAGTAGATCATGATCCGGCTGATCCGTTTGTAATTCTTCACGCCGTAGTTCTGGCTGACAAAGCTCAAAGCCGTCTGATAAAAGGAGTTCATTGCGGTGTAGATGAAGCCTTCGATATTCGACGCCGCCGTGTTGCCGGCCATAGTCACCGAACCGAAGGAGTTCACCGACGACTGGATCAGCACATTGGAAATGGAGAACACCGCGCCCTGCATACCGGCCGGAAGCCCGATGCGGATGATGCTCATCAGCTTATGCTTCACAATGCGCAGCTTTTTCAGCTCCAGTTTGTAAGCCGCGTCCGTAAACAGCAGGCAGCGCACCACCAGCACCGCCGAGATGCACTGGGAAATCGTGGTTGCCAGCGCCACGCCGGCCACGCCCATGTGGCAGACGATGACGAAGAACAGATTCATAAGCGCGTTGGCCACGCCCGCGGTGAACAGAAAGTAAAGCGGACGCCTGGTATCGCCCACGGCCCTCAAAACCGCGCTTCCGAAGTTATAAACCAGCATCGCGGGCATTCCCACGAAATAGATCTTCATATACAGCACCGACAGCGGCAGCACATTGTCCGGCGTCCCCATCAGCGTCAGAAGCGGCTCCGACAGAAAATACCCAACCGCGATCAGGATCACGCCGCCAATTCCGGCCACCACCATCGAGGTATGGACCGTCTCCTCCAGATCCCGCTTCTGCTGAGCGCTGAAATACCGGGCCACCAGCACATTCGTACCGATGGACAGTCCGATGAACAGGTTAATCAGAAGGTTAATCAGCGCCGACGTGGAGCCCACCGCCGCCAGGGATTCGCTCCCCGCGAAGCGGCCCACCACCACGATATCCGCCGCGTTAAACAGAAGCTGCAGGATGCCGGAAAGCATCAGCGGCAGCGCGTAAATCAACAGTTTGGAAAAAAGCGGGCCATTGCACATATCGATCTCATAGGATCGCACCGTTTTTCTCTGGGATGCCATAATCGTTCTACTCCTCCTTGCGCAGGTCTTCCTTTCGCGCTTCCACCGATTATAGCACTTTCGAGGAATCTTGCAATACCTTTTTGAAGGCAAATTTCTTACAAATTCCTATACCTTATCCACCGCCCGGAATCATCTTTTTTACCTTCGCCAGGGCAAAATTATAATTGCGGATCCCAAGTTTGCGGTAATTCGACCCGGCATGCAGGTTATAATACCATGCCATCCATCCGTTGGGCTCATCAGCCCATTCCGTCTGCGTTTCTCCCTGCTGCCGCTTATACCGCCAATCCAATTTCTCCACCTCGTCCTCGGTCAATTCCAGCGCCGCAATCGCCGGAGCCGCGTCGGCGCTCAGCTCGTGAAACAGATAGCTCGCGTCTTCCTTCGTCAGATGGGCGCGGTTCAGATAACGCACATAATCCCATCCCAAAATCTCTCCCGGCTTTACCCAGACAAGACCGACATAGAAGACGGTCACCACCGCCAGGCCAAACCGGAACAGATGAAACCGCGGACGCCAAATGATAAGCGTCACGCCGGCCAGCAGCACCGCCAACATAGCCAAAAACCATAGCGTCGTCAGACGCAGATAAGAAAGATGGTACACACGCACATAAAGCACCATCCGAAACACCGCCGATGCCAGCATGATATAGGTACAGCCGCAGATCACGGTCAATAACACATTCACAATACGGCTTGGACGGATAAACTTCAAACAGCACAGCACCATGACCAGATTCAGGCACGCCACAAAAAGCAGTTGGAAGAAACCCTGCCGCGCATAGCTGGAATAAGTATACCCTTCCGGCAGACGGCCCTTTCCCAGAAACAGATAGAAGATTTGAATCGCGCTAAACGCCGTATAGACGAGCGCAATACTGCCCATGAAGGCGATTGCCGTCAATGGTTCGCCCTTCTGACGGTTCACCGTTTCTTCTTTGATGGGCCGCGCCAGACAACAGCTGATCAGACAGTACATGGCCAGAAAGCCAAAAACGATCATGACGCCGATGTGCAGAAGCGTCAGCGGTTTCAACAGCCTAAGAGCCTTTTGGACAAAGCTGGAAAATACTGCGTCCGCCTTCCCGAGAAGCATCACCAGAAAAAGCAGCACCGGCACCGCAACCAAAATTCCGACACCAAACGTAACCGCCCGGCGCAGCCGTCCATTCTCCTGCTGCCACAGCCAATTTTTTAAATGCTTAAATGGCATCGTCACAAGTTCCGCCGCATGGACCAGATACAGAAAAATGGAGCTGAAATATTTTCCCAAATTCCAGGCGTCGTCATCATAAAACTGATGCAGGCCGAAAACACAGCCCAGAAGCACCAGCGCCAGGCCGTTGACCGCGACCAGGAACCACTCGGCGGTCCGGCAGGTGCCGATCCCCAGCGCCATGGCTGCCGCCAGCAGAAACCAGCTTCCCCGCTTCATCGGGCGTCCCAGCTTCCTGCAGGCCAAAACTCCGCATAGACACGCTGCCAAAACGAAAAGCGGATATGTGATGCCGCCCGGGTTCTTATATAAACAAAACGTATATACCAAACCAAAGAACAGGCTCAGCCCTGCAAAGTACGGAAAGCTCCGATTCATCGGCCGCAGCCGCTCGTCGCGGACACGTTTTTTCTCCATATCCCCCAACTTATTCTCCTCCTTTTCAAAGACAGCTGCAGGCCCGCTCTGCTGACCTGTCTTGCCGTCAGATGACATCTCTTTCATGCTACTCATTGCCCTCCTCATATCTTATAATATCGCCTGGCTGACATTTGAGCGCCCGGCAGATTGCCTCCAGTGTAGAAAAACGAATTGCCTTTGCCTTGTTATTCTTCAAAATGGACAGGTTCGCCATGGTGATATCCACTTCCTTCGACAGTTCCGTCAGCCCCATTTTGCGTTTCGCCATAACCACATCCAGATCGATGATGATTCTTCCCATGCGCACCTCCTATATAGTCAGGTCGTTCTCTTCTTTATACTGGACGGCCTTCTCAAAAACCTGCCCGAGAACCAGGCTGAACAACCCTGCAATGAAGAATACAAGAACGACGACAAACGTAGCCGGCGTCGGCGCATAAAGAAGTCTCACAATTGACAGCACCGCGATCACAAAGCTGCACCATGCCATACGGTGAAGCGAATTTACATTTTCCATAACAAACGCATCATCCCTAAGCACCGTGGCAAACATCCGACGCAGCTCCAGAATAATCAGCAGGCTCGCCACACCGGACAGCATATAAAGCACGGTCTGCGGCACATAGTACGTCCTAAAATCCGCAAAATACCTGCCCACCCACTTAAAAAGCAGCGGCACTGACAGCGTCACCAAAAGTCCAAGACCAAACATCAGATCCAGAATTCCCTTTGTAAATCGTACCAGCCGTTGATTCATATTCCATACACCTCACCTTTCCGCTCGGCAGCGCGGCGATGCGCCTCCGCTCCTTTGCTTCTCTGCTCCTTTGCTTTGCCGCGTCCCTACTTTTTTGCGTCTTCGCTTTGCCTTTCGCTATGCGCATTATAGCACGGCCGAATCCGTATTTCAATATGTTTTTATCGTTTTTCAATAAATTAATATTGTTTTAAAATAATCATAAGAAATTGCCAATAAAAAACCGGTCATAACAGACCGGAAATGAAAATGCTAAGACAAGACGGTTCCCTTTTATCCCTCGCGGATATTTCCCTTCTTCACGTTCTCATCAATCAGCTTCATCGCAAATTCACTGATCTCTTTAGAGCCGCGCGCCGACGTCAGGTGCCGTTTTTCCACCTGAGAACGGCTGACGCCATGCTCCCGCCAGTCCGCCCCGCTGTTCGAATTATTAAGAAGAAGCGGCTGCAAATTGTCCATCGTGCGGGCAAAACGGGCCTCCGGAGTTGCGTAAGCCTCAAACTCAGCAAACAGTCCCTCCAATTCCGCCCGCTGCTCCTCAGGCAGCAGCCCGAAAATCCGCTCCGCCGCTTTTTCCTCCCGCTCCTTCTGCGTCGTCAGCCCCTCCTCATCATACGCGTAAGTATCGCCGGCATCAATCTCCACGATATCGTGAATCAAGGCCATCATCATGGCCTTCGCCAGATCAAATTCCTCATTCGCATATTCCCGCAGCAAATAAATCATAACAGCCATATGCCAGGCATGCTCCGCATCATTCTCCCGCCGCCCATGACCGCTTAGATGCGTCTGACGCAGAATATTTTTTTCCTTATCGATCTCCAAAATAAACCGAACCTGCTGTTCGAATCGTTTCTGGTCCATAAACTCCTCCCGCAAACGCAGACCCCGGAGACAGCCGGCTGCCCCCGGATCCATTCTGTCTTGAAGTATATACCAGAACAGACGAATCCGCAAGAAAAGTTTTCCAAAGAACCGGCCGCTCAGACGGAGGCTCTGCAGACGCAGCCCACCGGAACCTCCATCGGCATATCCTGCCCAAAGAGACGCACGCCGATATCAACCGTACTCTTCCGCACCTTCCAAACAACGCCGCGCATACCGGATAATTCGCCGGCTATTACCGTTACCTGTTCTCCGACAAGGAAGGAACGTTCCTCTTCCGGTTCTTCCATCTGATAAATGCGCGGCAGCACCAGAGGCGCCTCCACTTTGCCGTAAGCAATCTCCTGCCGGATATCCTCCTGCAGGATGATGCCCAACGCCACCAGCTTTTCATGCCCCAGCAGCTGAACCCGCACCAGCACATAGCGCTTCTTATATTGATATTGCTGAACCTTTTCCGCATACTGCTTAAGCGGTCCGGTAATACGAAATACCCGGCCGCGGACATCCTTCTCCACATAAGACAATCGAACGATATGCTCCGCATCCAGCATTTCTTCAAAAAACGCCTCCTCACCTGCCTCCAGAGGAAGGAAGGTAAACATACCGTCAGAAATAAGCCGGGACATTGCAGGCACATCCTTTAGCCGCTGGTAAATCTCATCCGGATCGTCCGCCAGAATAAATACATAGCCCGGAAACAAACGTTCCACATGAACCAGACTCCGTTGCTGCCTGCGCCAAACCCGCTCGTAATAAGCCACGAAACAGTCTGTATATACCTCTTTCGGCAATATTCTCCTAACCATGCGGACCAGTTCCTCCTCACGGCCTGTTAACGTCTGAATCACATACCACATGCGAAGCCTCCTTCATCGAGGGTAAATATAACCCTTTCCGCGATGGCAAACGATACCATCCCGGAAACCCTCAGATACGCACATCAGCGCTCTCAATATAACCCCTTTGCAGACAATGCTGCCGTCAGACTGCCACTCTCCGCTCAGGTTTTTATGCTATCCCATTATAACATCGGACTTCTGGATTTTCAATTACACTTTTCTGGATGCTTTTCCCGAATCTGTCTCCCGGCCTCATTCAACCTTCATCCACGGCAGACGCCAATGCCCGTCCAGCGTCCGCGGCCAGTACAAAAAACGCGTCACTGGCGCGTTTTTTGCATACTGACGTAACTCCAGCGCAGCCTGGCTGCCGGCTTCGCCATGGAAATACACAACAGCAGCCACATAACAGGCATGACAATCGGCTGATGAATGTTGACAACCGCCTGTACATTATAACAAATCACCGCAAACATCGCGCCCATGATATACGGATTGTCCAACCGGCGCCGCACGACATTCCACACAGACGTTATCAGAATTCCCAAATACGAAAGCAGCCCTATTGGACCGATCGTCACCAAATACTGCAGGAATTCATTATGCACGCTGTCAAACCGCTCATTGTACAGTTCAATCGTTTCCAGCAAATTATCATAGTAGCTCACCAGGCCGAACGTATCCGGCCCATACCCAAGTATCTTCTGCAAAGGCGGAAACTTCATGTAATCTTCAATCGCAATCCGCCAAATATATCCCCGGTGAGTTCCCCAACTGTCTCCGAACTGGACATATTGCTTGAAGACTCCGTACCGATCCGCGTTCCCCGCAAATGTCGCGTCATAAACTACATAAGCAAGCATAGCGGCCGCGCCGATCACTACCACCCACCAGGCCCAGACCGCCCACGGGCGGCTGCGCTTTTTTTCCGCCGCTGTTGCAGAATTCCCCTTTGTTCTCATTTTTCTCCATAATTTCCAGAAATAAATAAGCAGCTCCAGAGCGCACAAAAACGCCGCCAGAAGCCATACGTACTTGGTTATCACCGCAATCTGCGGCAAATCCATCAGCGTCCGGAACAGCCCCCCAAGCCTTATCACAACTCCCTCATACTTCGTCTGCGTCCATAATACCCAGCGCAGACTGCCCAAAAACAACGCCAGAAGCAGAACATACTTGCAAAAACCCCTCCTGCTGCGGAACAGATACAGCGGCAGGAAACCAAAAAACGCAATCAGCGTCAGATATGCGTTATCACTCTGACCCGTAATAATCGCTATGAAGGAAATAATTACGCACACGCCATACCACAGATTTCCTATGATGCTGGTGCTTTCTGCAAACAGCACGCCCGCCACGCCTAACACCAACGCTACTCCAGCCGTATAAGAGTTAATATTTCCAATAAACGACGTAAACATATCCCGCTGGTTATCCTTGATATTCACTTTAAACTGAAGCAGGTCCATACGGAAATAGTCGCTGATTCCCAGCAGACACATAATCATTCCCACGATCAGAAATATTTCAATATGCCACCACTTCACCCGATACAGCCGGCTGACACAAAAGTAGATCGCCACACAAAGCAGGAGCATAAAAGCCCCCACATAGCGTCCTTCATTTCCCCAGAAGGACTCATACTGAAACGGCGACAGCAGAGAAGAAAGCGCGACAATCACCGCAAACGCCATCATCATAATATCCGTGCTGTTAAAGAGCTCCCAAAATTTCTTTCCGCGCAATTCAGCTAACCCCGCGGATATCCGATCCTGCAGACTTCCCGCCTGAGAAGCCGCCATTGCCCCCCTGCCCTGCGGTTCCTTCTTCGCCTTCGCCGAATTCTTCAAACTTCCCTTCCCAGGCCGCTGCTCAGTCTGATGCGCCCTTCCCAACAGAAAAAGCTGCACCAAAACATATATAACCGCCGCAGCCAGAAGCCCCTTCCGCAGGAACTCAAGCACTTTCGCAAGCCATTGCCCTTCCAGTCTCCCAATCGCCACGCTCACCAAAATACACGCCGACACAATCGGCGCCAGAACAGCGGCCTGCGGCCGCTGCGGCCACACCAGCCGCATCACCCCGTATCCGCCAAGCAGCCATAGCATACTGAGCGTACACACGCAAAAATAGTAATACTTTATCTCCAATATATTAAAATAATAATCATCATACACCAGAATCTGCCCCACAAAGAGCGCGATCACAAACAGATCCAGAACGATTGTCACATAGAGACTTTCTCTGCTTTTTCTCTCCGCAGAGCCGCCCGCAGCAAGCTTCTTCTCCATACACGATTCTCCTTTAGCCAATCAACGGCAACCGCCGCATCATTCAGCCCATAACGTATTATTAGAGGATTATAACACATAATCCCCGCATCCACAATAAAATAGATTCCCTCTTTCTCAAATTTCTATAGGATTCTCTCTTTACAAATTTCTCCATCCCCGCTGTTTTTCCTTCTTTTCCTTCCCATTCCACCCTTTTCTTATAAAAAATAATTATTAAAACCCGTCCTTTTTATGGTACAATTCCCCTGAAACCCGCGTAAACTCTAGCTTTCTCTGCCCTCAACTTTCGATAATTTCCATTATAGGAAGTATAATTACCTCGTAATGTAACCAAAACGGTCCCATACAAGGGATCAAAAAAGGAAA
>CANRHU010000061.1 GCA_947630485.1 uncultured Lachnospiraceae bacterium | reverse complement strand
TCCGGCGCGTTGTAGGTCGAGTAGTAGTAGGCGCTGTCCGGCGTGCCGCTGACGTGGACGCCCTCCCAGGCTTCCTCCACGCCCAGAGCCAGGCGGCGGCCGCGAACGTCGTCCTCCGGGACAGCCAGCAGCTGGCTTAAATATTTGTCCGAGAAGCCGTCTTTCTTGGCCTGAATGAGCAGCTCGTCGGCGGGCAGGCTTCCCTTGCAGGCCAGGATGGCTTCTTCTTCGTCCAGAAGCTCCTTCATCTGTGTGAGAAAATATTTCTTCACCTTCGTGATGTTATAGATCTCGTCGATGGCCGCGCCCTTGCGCAGCGCCTCGTAGATCAGGAAATACCGCTCGCTGGAGGAGTTCAGAAGCATCTTGATCAGCTGCTCCTTCGAGAGTGTGTCGAAATTCTTCGCGTGCCCCAGGCCGTAGCGTCCGGTCTCCAGGCTGCGGATCGCCTTCTGGAAAGCCTCCTTGAAATTCTTGCCGATGCTCATGACCTCGCCTACAGCCCGCATCTGCGTGCCCAGCTTGTCCTCCACGCCTTTGAATTTTTCAAACGCCCAGCGTGCGAACTTGATGACTACATAGTCGCCGTCCGGGACATATTTGTCCAATGTACCGTACTTGCCGCAGGGGATGTCCTTAAGCGTCAGACCGGCGGCCAGCATCGCGGATACCATGGCAATCGGGAAGCCGGTGGCTTTGGACGCCAGGGCGGAAGAGCGGGAGGTGCGGGGGTTGATCTCGATGACCACCACGCGGTCCGTGACCGGGTCATGGGCAAACTGGACGTTGGTGCCGCCGATGACCTGGACCGAATCCACGATCCGGTAGGCGTAGTCCTGCAGCCGCTTCTGCAGCTCCTCGGAAATGGTCAGCATCGGCGCGGCGCAGAAGGAGTCGCCGGTGTGGGTGCCCATGGGGTCGATGTTTTCGATGAAGCAGACGGTGATCATATTGCCGTCCGAGTCCCGGACGACTTCCAGTTCCAGCTCTTCCCAGCCCAGAACGGATTCCTCTACCAGGACCTGTCCCACCAGGCTGGCCTGCAGGCCCCTGGCGCAGACAGTCTTTAATTCTTCGCGGTTATAGACGAGGCCGCCGCCTGCGCCGCCCATGGTGTAGGCCGGACGCAGCACCACCGGATAGCCCAGCTTGTCGGCGATGGCAAGCGCCTCGTCGACGCTGTAGGACACCTCGCTTCTGGCCATCTCAATGCCCAGCGCGTTCATCGCGTTCTTGAATTCAATGCGGTCCTCGCCTCGCTCAATGGCATCCACCTGCACGCCGATGACTTTTACGTTATATTTGTCCAGGACGCCTGCCTTATAAAGTTCGGAACTTAAGTTTAAGCCCGACTGGCCGCCAAGGTTCGGCAGCAGGGCGTCGGGGCGCTCCTTCGCGATAATTTGCTCCAGCCGCTCTACGTTGAGCGGTTCGATATAGGTGGCATCAGCCATTTCCGGGTCGGTCATGATCGTGGCTGGGTTGGAATTGACTAATACGATCTCGTATCCCAGCTTCCTGAGGGCCTTGCAGGCCTGGGTGCCGGAGTAATCGAACTCACAGGCCTGACCGATGATGATGGGGCCGGAGCCGATGATCAGAACCTTGTGGATATCGTTTCTTTTTGGCATATTTTGGTCCTCCTTCTCTTGTCTGATACTATTATAATGAAAAATGTGATTCGCGCAAGAGGTTTTTGCTTTTTTGCAGCTTGTTATGCCAGGCAGAATGTGGTATAGTGAATTTGTATATGCAATACGCAAAAAGTAGCGCCCTCGCTCTGGTAGGGTAGGCGCTACTTTTTGCTTCAACCCGCCGGCGGCTGGCCACGCCCAGCTTTCGGCTCTCTTGTCAAATATATTATACATCGCGGCTGAGCCCATTGCACTACAAATTTCAGAAATTTCAAACCAGCCGATTTCCCAGCCGATTTCAAACCGGCCGATTTAGCCCGGTCATTGAAGCAAATATATAAAAAAGCAGGGTTTTGCATTATAAAATGCGCCCCTGCTTTTCTAATAACTACGATTCAAATTGATCCATAATCAAATATTATGAGTCCGCAAAATATGAGCAAGAAGTCATTTTTCGTAGAAAAGTGAGCGGATTGCGAATGTTTTCATCGATTTTGTGAGTGCGAAACACGGAAAAATCGATGATAGGCTCATTTGTCGGGCAGCTCATATTATCTGATCGGATGGGTATCATCATAAACATATGCGGTCTCCAGAAATTCATCCGGATCCACATTATCAAAATGCTCACGCTGCCACTTTGTATAATCAAAGCTTTCACGCAGTATTACAGAAATAAAATGCTCCGCTTCCACAATGCCTGATTTTTCTACCAGACAAGCTTTTCTCCCTGCACTATCGCTTTTTCTTCCAGTTCCATAAACTCCCAGAACACGCTGACCCTCCCGAACAGCGCCATCATGTCCGTGACAGATACGGTAAGATCGCCCAGTGACCCACTGAAAGAAGTGATCGCGCCAAACATGGCTACATACGCCCCGACTGATACGCTGCCGCCCATGATCATCCCCATCAGAAGGATGGCCGCCACCGTAAAGCCGCAGGATAAGCATAACCCTCCCAGTAGACGCCCCACCGCATTTTTCTTCTCCTGCAGAAGCCTTTTCCGGTTGATATAAATGCTTTCTTCCTCACATCTGTCTATCATCACCGGATAAAGCCGATAAGCCTTCAGCTCCTTTGCATATGCAACCTCTGCCTTACCGCATTGTTCATGGCATAGACCATACTGAAAAAGGAAGGCAACGTACCCACGCACAAAGCCAGCAAAATCCCGGGTTCAGCACCGAAACCGCACCTGCCACGGAGACCATCATGATGCCTGAGCGAAAACCAGGATCGCTTTAAAATTTTTTATGATTTTGCCCTTTGATTTCACATCATTGTCCGTCAAGGATAGATATACTTGCCTGAAACATAAAATACGCCATCCGTTAACGATCGATCCGGCAACGGCTTTTTCAAAATGCCTCTTTGCATCAACTCATCCGTTACATAACCGACGATTTCAAACAGATACGAGGAAACCCATTGGTTAATCTGGGATTCCAACCGTTTTGGCACAAATTTTGAAAAGCTGTTTCGTACCGAAAGGATCCATTCCGCCAGCACATTTTCAAGCTCTTCATCCTCAATTTGAAACAGGGAAATGAATCCGGCAAATTCTTCTTCGGTAAAGCAGGCGAAATTCAACCGGTATTTGGATCCATCCTTCACAATAAGACCTTTTTGGATCAGGCTCGCAGCTTCTTCATCCGATAAAAATGCGGTTTTTACTATGCCGTCAGGATTCTCCGGGAAAATATCTTTCGCACACAGCCAGCGTGTTCCCCCGTTATGATAAATATCCTTGTCAAAATATTTGGCAATCCAATAATAATAGATATGTCCTGGAATATTTCCTTTGCTTCCGTCATCGGCACCCGCTACGTTGCAGCCTGTACTATATTCCGCAGGGTTTTCATTTTTGTCGACGGTTTCTTCTACGTTAAACCAACCGTATCCACCGTCTTTGCGGGGTGGGAACGCACCGTTTTGCATTTGCAGCCGATCATTTTTCAGTGTTCTAATCTTCTTCCTTAAAACATAAGGCACAATAAAATGCCCCAGGCACTCCATGCTAAAATCGTGCCCATAGAAGTCCAAATGATTTACGGCGTCCGCTGCATTCCTGAACAATCGCTCGAAATGATCCGCAATCCCTTTTATTATCTGTTCCGAAGCACTCTCTACCATTTTTCTGTCTTCCAACCGGAAGACAATAAAATTCGTCGCATACTTATTCCCGATTTTGCATACGGCATCCCCATATTCCAGACGCGGAATTTCATCCTCGATATACATGACGGGAATTCCGGTACGGAGGCTGATTTCTTCCAAAGTTTGCGGCGTTTCGTATGCCGCCTTGCAGATCGCGCGGGCAAGCTGCGTATGCAGGTAGCGGTCTGAGTCCATAGCGCCGTTGCAGGTAACGGTATTCCAGTTGATTCTCCTATAAATTTTTTCCATTTGTTCCGTTCCTATCCTTTCTTTGATTTTTTGACGCCCTGCGTTCAGGCGCCATTTGACAATTGTTTCCGTGAGCGCGTATTTTTCAGCAAGCGCCCTGACAGACATTTCGCCAATGTAATAATCGACAAAAATATCCCGATACATCTCGGAAAGCGTATGCAGATACCGGAAAACCGTTTCAAAACTGCGCTCCGTATTTTCCCCCTCGATCCCTGTGTAGTCATCATACACCGGATTCAAATCCGCGTACTCTTCCGATAAAACCATACGCTCTTTCTGCTGCTTCTCAACAAATCTCGCATAGCGATTATGCGCAATTCGCCAGACCCATGCGTCAAACGATTTTATTTCGTACTTTCGCATACCCTCAAGAATATGACAAAGTATTTCGCTTGCTAAATCCTCCGCATCATAGCGATTGCCCAGTCTGTTACGGCAGAAACGAAAGATCGATTCTACATAGGGGATAATTTTGTCCGGATCCAAGAGGGGGTTCCTCCTTTCAAAATGTTTGTAATCATGATTACGCTTATTTAGTGCCTTAAAATCAAATAGGATAGGGATTTTCAAAGAAATATTTTTATCATTTATTATTGTACCAGCCAAATGTGAAGAAGTCTATTGTCCGTTAAGAGGGTTAATCGAATTTTTCACGGCATTTCCGTCCATATCGAATAGAAAACGCTCCGACGATTTGTCCTCGACAGAGCGATTTTTTCATGTTTACTCAGAATAGTGCGGTGCTGGCGGTCTGTCTCTCGTTTTCAGTTGCTTGCTTCTTTACCACACATGACCATTCCCAGCCGATTTCAAACCGGCCGATTCCGAATCTGGCGGACGCCGTCAGGGCGGAGAGCATCCCTTCAGATACAGCCGCAGGATTTCCAGCGCGATCCTGCGCTGTTTCTCGCTGCAGCCGCCGAGCATTTCCAGAACGGATTCCTGTTCCAGAAGAATCCAGGGGGTCTGGATGTCGTTGTCCTGATTGCCGTAAATGATATAATCTAAGGAGATATTCAGAGCAGACCCCAGCTTGATCAGAGTTTCTACGGATATTCCGCAGCTGCCGCGTTCGATATCCTGATAATATTTATATGCCCTGCCTATTTTTTCCGCCATTTCTTCCTGTGTCATTCCAAGCAGTATCCGTCTTTTGCGTATACGTTCCCCCGCGGCCAGCCGGTTGTACAGTTCCATAGGTACCTCCTTAGTGCAGTTTATCTTCTGAAATAAAGCGGATGCGTGTCTGCTTTTTTATACTACTTTACTTCCTGATTATTCATTATTAAATAATCCATTTCCCCGAAACACCTGCTGTAAACGTATCAAAAACACCTGTTTTAAACGAAATTTTTTTAGCAAAATAGTTGTATTATTAAATCACACATGTTATACTGCTATCAATGACAGACAAGGCCAAAAGGCAATTCAACTTCTGTCGAAGAAAAGGAGAGCGTATGAATGGAAAAAGAGTAATGGCGGCAGCGCTGGCAGCGGCGCTTTCTCTCGGAAGCACGATGAGTTCAATGGCCGCCGTATGGGAGCAAGTAGGCGACAGCGATTGGAAGTATGTGAAGGATGACGGTCAGTACGCCGCTTCCATGTGGGTGAACCATACGGACGGTCAGTGGTATTATCTGAATCCCGATACCTTAATGGCGAAAGGCTGGGTGTGGGATCCTACCGACAACCACTGGTATTTTACGGACAGCACCGGCGCCCTGGTCAGCGGCCTGATTGAGGTCAACAATAATGTGTACTATATGAACGAAACGCATGACGGCTCGTTTGGCGCCCTGTATGTAGGGCAGAAAGTGGTCAACGGAGTTACATATAACTTTACGGATAACGGCACGACCAACGGCAAGCCGTATACTTCCAGGAAATATAACAGCAACGGTACGGCGATCGTAACGACTGCCGCGACGGAAAGCTCCAGCAGCGGAAGTTATAGCGGCGGGAGCTATACGCCGAGCTACACGCCGTCCGTCCCGTCCACTCCGACCGCGACGGAAAAGATGAATGACGTGAAGAAGGAGATGAATACCGTCAAGGAAAATAATAAAGACGTTGTTGTCGACATCGCCGTGTCGACGCCGGACGCGAGCCGCAGCAGCGCGGTTGTCGTAGAACTGGCGGAAGGGGCTGTCGAAAAGAGTTTGGGCAAGGTACAGACTGTTGCCGAGAAAGCGGTGAGCGCTGTACTAAAAGAGGCTGATTCCGAGAAGGATGTTACTATTTCTGTCCCCGGTCTTGAGAAAAAGACTCTGACCGTGGCGGATGCGCAGGACAAGCTTGGAGACTATATTAAGACCTGGGTAACGGAAACGAATTATAAGATATACGGGGATAAAGCGGTTACGGTTACGGTTGTCATGAGCGGCCAGACGGTGACCTATACCATTACGCTGAAGTAATATGCGCTAATTCTATTAGAATAATCAGCAGTCAGATTGCCGGAAGCGGCGCCGGATGGGCCCGCTTCCGGTATACGCGAAGGACAGGAGAGGCAGATGAAGAGACGGATCGCGTTCCTTGCCGCAGTTTTCGGGCTGTTAATGACGACGGCTGTATATGCTGGGGATATCAACGAGAATGAGCAGCGCATTGTATCGGTTATTTATGGTCAGTTTGAACAGAACGGGATTCTATATGAAGTACGGCAGGAATACATCGATTCGGCACTTGGATATCTGACCAGAGACGGGCTGGATTTGACTGAGGAGCAGGCGGATTATGTGATTTCTGAGATTTACTCCAATGTCCAGACCGGCGTTGAGAGCGGATATCTGCGGGAGGTCGGCAGAATTCAGACGACGAAGCCCCCGCAGACAGAAGCACAACAGGGGCAAACGCCTGCGGCGATATCCGGAGAGCAGGGAATGCCGGAAGAAGGGGAGACGGAAGCGGGCCTGACAGAACAGTCGGCGGAAGCGCCTTCGGAGACGGCTCAGCCGGACGGGACGGCTGCCTCACAGCCGGCACAGACTTCTCCTGCGCCGATTGCCATAGCCGCCCTGGAGGCGGCGCAGAAGCTTCCGGCACAGGCATACGCCCAGATTCGCCGGGATACCGATGAGAGAATGGAAGGTCTGCATATCCCTTCGGATATGCTTTTTGTGGTTATTATCTTATGCGGAGCGGCGACGGCCGTATGCTTTCTGATTGCGTTATGGCTTAAATTCCTGAGCGCCCACCATCACCACAGGCTGTGCGTGACGGTCAGAATCGCGGCGGGGCTCGTCGGCGCGGCGGAAATCTATCTGCTGCTTCTGCTGGCGGGTCTGTGGATTGGGGCGTTTCAGGACAGCAGCGTACTGAACCGTATCAGCGATACGGAGTATTACAGGGCAATTTATGACGAGCTGCGGAGCGATACCGGTATGTCGCTGGCACTGATGAACATACCTGATTCCGTGATGGACGATTCCATTACCTATGAGCGTGTGGTCATGGCCGCCAGACAGCAGCTGGAAAACGACCTTCACAATGGAGATTATAAGGCCAATACTTCCCTTCTGACCGACCGGCTGCGGGAGGATATCAGCGCATATCTGGAAGCGAGTTCCATAGCGATGACCGATGAGTCCAGAACCGGACTTAAGATTCTTATGGACAGACTCGGCGAGAAGTATGAGAATTTGCTGCGATGGCCGTTCAGCTCCTGGTGGCATGATTTGTCGGTTCAATTCGGGCAGGTCGCCGGAAAGAGCGTTCCGCTTCTCTGTGCTTTGATTCTCTTGTGTATTCTGGTCCAATATCTGCTCGGCCGTCATTCCGGCCACAGTGTTAAAAACATCAGCAGGATTTTGTTTGGCGGCGCCGGAATCGTGCTGCTTAGCGGCGTTGTGTTCCGGCTGAAAGGCCTTGCCGGGTGGGAGACGGTTACTCCGCCGTATATGGGCCAGTTTTTCGGAATGTACCGCGCGTCTGTCGCTAAGGCGCTTATGGGCGTGGGCGGCTGCGGAATCCTGTTGTCCGCCGCGCTCTGGATGTGTGCCGACACGTTAAAGAACGCAAAGAAACGATAAAGGATCGAATTGCCAGGGAGGACAGAAGCGTCATGGATGGGTTCTATGATATGCACTGCCATCTGATACCGGGAGTGGACGACGGTTCAGAGAGTATTGAGGAGAGTCTGGAGGCGCTTCGGCAGGAATACGAGGAGGGAGTCCGGTATGTTATGTGTACGCCGCATATCGCTCCCGGCGAGACTGCCGCGGCAGACTGCCAGAGAAGGCAGTTTGAACTGCTTCAGAAAGCGGTTTCCGAGAGCGGCCTGGCCGGCAGCATGAAACTGTACATCGGCAACGAGATCTACGGCGCGGTTCCCTGCGTGCAGCCGCTTAAGGACGGTCTGATTCATACGCTTGCCGCGGGACATTATGTGCTGGTGGAATTTTCTCCGGCGGAAACCTTCCGCCATATCGAAAGAACGTTTCGGAGTCTTCTGAACAGCGGCTATCTTCCGATTGCCGCGCATATCGAGAGGTACGAATGTCTCAGGGACAAGGACGCCCTTGAGGCGCTGGAGGAATTGGGCGTTTGTTTTCAGGTGAACACCGCGACGGTGACGGGAAGCCCCTTTCTGCGGGAAACAAGATGGGTCAGAGGACTTTTGAGAGAGGAGCGGATCCATTTTCTGGGGACAGATTCCCATGGGACGCATTACCGTCCGCCCAGGATGAGGGAAGCCGCAGGGTGGATTGAGAAGCATTGCGGCGCCGAATACGCAGAGAAGCTTTTACATAAGAATCCGGAATGCGTACTCCGGGATGAGCTCATTTGAGTAACTCCATACAAGACCGATATAGACAGGTGGATGATAAATGGGTACAAATCAGGACGAAGAGGTCGAGATCGACTTATTGGAACTGTTTTATGCGTTAAAAAGAAAAATCTGGCTGATTATGATTGCCGGACTGCTGGCGGCGGGTGTCGCGGGTATGTATACCGCTTTTGTGATGAAGCCGGTATATACATCCTCGACGATGCTTTATGTGGTGAATAAGTCAACCGCGCTGCCGTCGCTTACGGATCTGCAGCTTGGAACGCAGCTGACGAAAGATTATAAGGTGATGATCACCAGCCGACCGGTGACCCGGAAAGTGATCGAGAACCTGGATTTGAATATGGATCATGAGACGCTTGTGAATAAGATCAGCGTGGATAATCCTTCGGATACCCGTGTTCTCACAATATCGGTGCAGGACAACGATCCGTATATGGCGAAGACGATCGTGGATGAGCTCGCGCAGGTGGCTTCCGCCCGAATGGCCGACATTATGGACTCCGCGCCCCCCAACATCATAGAGGAAGGAAATCTCCCTACCAGGAAGACCAGCCCCAGTATTTCAAAGAACACGATGATGGGAGGAATATTAGGTGTTTTCCTGGTAATGTTTTTGATTGTGGTTGAGTATCTTCTGAATGATTCCATCCGGACGCCGGAAGACGCGGAGAGATATCTCGGACTGACGGTTCTCGGAACGATTCCGGTATTTAATGAGGAAAACGATTCCCGGAAGTCGAAGAAAAAAGAACATAAGGAAGAACAGCGCGATCCGCGGTCAAGGAAGAAAAAGACGAGGTAAAGCCGTATGGAGAAAATCACATTCAAAAAGCCGGATGAACTGGATTATCAGGCCAAGGAAGCCTTTAAAGCCCTCCGCACGAATATTCTCTTCTGCGGCGACGATATAAAAACAATCTGCGTGACCAGTTCCATTCCCGGCGAAGGGAAGACATCTGTGGCCATGCAGATAGCGCTGTCCTTTGCCGATGCCGGCAAGCGGATCCTCTTCATCGACGCGGATATTCGCCGGTCCGTCGTCGCGGGACGCTATAAGGCAGAAGGAGAAATTTTTGGACTGTCCCATTATATGATAGGGCAGCGCGGTATGGATGAGATCATTTACCAGGTCGGGGATACCGGGATGGATATTGTTTTCGCAGGCCCTACGGCGCCGAATCCGTCAGAACTTCTGGAGGGACCTCGTTTTTCCAGGCTTTTGGACGTTCAGCGGGAACATTATGATTATATTATCGTGGACGCGCCGCCACTGGGCAGCGTGATCGACGCCGCGATTATCGCGCACCTTACGGACGGGGCGATCATCGTGGTTGAGAGCTGCGCGGTCAGCTATAAGATGGTTCAGAATGTGAAGCGGCAGCTGGAGAAAAGCGAATGCCGTATCCTCGGCGTCGTTCTGAACAAGGTATATCAGGATAAAAACGGTTACTACTACGGAGATTACTATAAACGTTATTACAATGGCGCTTATGGTAAGTACGGGGATTATTACGGAAAAAAGCAGGATAAGCGCGGCAAATAAGCGCTGCGTTGGGGCGCGGCCGAGGGAATCAGGACACGAGGAAATCAGGATACGAGGAATACGGGAAGAGAAGCGGCGGCAGGAAAGCATCGGCATTTTCTGCGGCCGCTGTTAACGTCAGTATGCAAAAAACGCGCCAGTGACGCGTTTTTTGTATTTCCATGCAAACAAAGCGCCAGTGACGCTCCGTTTGTATTACATGTCAGTATGGTTGAAAATACTATTTGACGCGAAATATTCCGCATACTATAATGGAGTAGGCCATCTGGCAGCGACAGAGGGAAGTATGGAGCGGTCTAGGTTTGAAAACCGATGACAATACAGGAAATGCGAAAAGGAGACCCGTTATGGATTCTATACAGCACCGCTATGAATTGATGGACTACTCGGTCTCGATCCGCCCTATGGATATCATCGCGGGATATCCGGTGCGGCCGGGATATTATGATTTAAACGGGGCGACGGCCCTCGGTATCGGCGTGAATTTTACAATCTATACCGTTCGGGGAACGGCTGTGGAGCTTCTTTTGTTCCGCAGGGGAGAGAGCAAACCCTTTGCCGTGCTCCCGTTTCCGGAGAAATATAAGATCGGCAATGTCTATTCCATGCTGGTTATGGGGCTGCAGTACGATGCGTTTGAGTACGCCTATCGGATTGACGGCCCGTGGGATCCGAAAAGGGGCTATCGGTTTGACAAGACGAAGATTATTCTGGATCCTTATGCCAAGGCGGTTACCGGTCAGGGAGTCTGGGGCATCCGGGATACGGAGAGCGATTATCACGCGCGGGTCGTGAAGGACGTTTTTGAGTGGGGCGATATGCCGCAGTCCACGAAGAAGATGAGCGACCTGATCATCTATGAGCTGCATGTGCGCGGATTTACCCGGCATGAGTCCTCCGGCGTGAAATATCCGGGCACGTTTGCCGGGCTGAAGGAGAAAATCCCTTACTTAAAAGAGCTGGGCGTCAACGCGGTGGAGCTGATGCCGATCTTCGAGTTTGACGAGACGGTCAACGCCAGGGAGGTGGACGGCAACCACCTGCTGGAATACTGGGGTTACAATTCCGTCTGCTTCTTCGCGCCCAATACGAGCTACGCCTCCACCAGGGAGCATCACAGGGAAGGCGCGGAGCTGAAGCAGATGATCAAGGCGTTCCATGACAACGGCATCGAGGTCATTCTGGACGTGGTGTTCAACCACACCGCGGAGGGCAATGAGAATGGGCCGGTCATTTCCTTCAAGGGCCTTGACAACCAGCTCTATTACATGCTGACGCCGGACGGTTATTACTACAATTTCAGCGGCTGCGGCAATACGTTAAACTGCAATCAGCCCGTGGTCCGCAACCTGATCCTGGACTGTCTGCGCTACTGGACGATCAACTACCGGGTGGATGGCTTCCGCTTCGATCTGGCCAGCATCCTGGGGCGCAAGGCTGACGGCGCGCCGATGAACGAGCCGCCGCTTCTGGAGGCGCTGGCCTATGACCCGGTCCTTGGAAATGTCAAGCTCATCGCTGAGGCATGGGATGCGGGCGGCCTCTATCAGGTAGGCAAATTCCCGGCCAGCAAGCGCTGGGCCGAGTGGAACGGCCGCTACCGGGACGCGGTGCGGGGATTCTTAAAGGGCGACGCCTGGAACAGCTGGGACGCGGCCTGGAGCATCTGCGGTTCCGGCGATATGTACGGCGGCGTCTATTCTGACGGCAACGACAACTACGCCGGCTACAATTCCTGTGTGAATTTCCTGACCTGCCATGACGGCTTTACGCTTTACGATCTGTATTCTTATAATGAGAAACACAATGAGGCCAACGGCTGGAACAATTCTGACGGCGCGAACGACAACCGCAGCTGGAACTGCGGGGTGGAGGGGGACACCTGGGATCCGGAGGTTCTGAACCTGCGGTTTCAGATGATCCGCAACGCCTGCACAGTGCTGATGTGCAGCCGCGGTACGCCCATGTTCCTGGCCGGCGACGAGTTCGGCAACACCCAGTTCGGCAACAACAACGCCTACTGCCAGGATAACGAGATCTCCTGGCTGGACTGGAGCCTTTTAGAGAAAAACCGGGGACTGTTTGAGTTCTTTCAGTTCATGATCGCCTTCCGCAAGAAGCATCCGATCATCAGTCGGAAGCTGCCCGACGCGATCTGCGGCATGGAGCCGCTCCACGCGCACGATGTGAACGCGGAGATCACGAATCTCCCGCCGAATGCGCGCACCATCGGAATCAGTATGGCCGGTTATGATAAGGAACGGGGCCGGGACGACATCGTTTATCTGGCCATCAACACCTATTGGGAGGATGTGACGATTACCCTGCCGAATACCCACGGGCGCGTCCACTGGTATCTGGCGGTGAACACCTCCGGCGACAACCGGGGGAGATATTTCTATCAGGAATGGCAGTCGCCGCACATTGACCACGAGTTTGTGATGCGGCCGCGGTCGGTGGCTGTGTTTTATGGAGGGTGGAGACGGTAAAAAGGGCGGATGTGTTAAAGGCGGTTTTACGACGGCGGATATTCTTGTGCAGCCTGCGGGTTGCGCAAGAATCATCGTCTGGTTGTATACATGAAATTGTACTCCTTTTTGTAATTGCGGTGGGGTTTATCTTGTGTTATATTAGTAATAGTGCAAAATTTTTGTCAGGTTATGCAGCTGTATTTTGCAAAATATGTAAGAAAGCGGGGTTTGTTGAATGGGATTGGCAACATTTGTTGGCGGCATTCATCCCTATGAGGGGAAGGAACTGTCCGAGAATCAGCCGATCGAAGTGCTGATGCCCAAAGGGGAGCTGGTCTTCCCCCTGTCCCAGCACATCGGCGCGCCCGCCAAGGCCCTGGTGAAGAAAGACGACCAGGTTCTTGCGGGGCAGAAGATTGCGGAAGCCGGCGGATTTGTCTCCTCGCCTGTCCTTTCGTCCGTGTCCGGAACGGTGAAGGGCATCGAGAAGCGCAGGACGGCGGCCGGCGCCATGGTGGATTCCATCATTGTGGAGAATGACGGCCAGTATACGGAGATCGAGGGTCTGGGCGCGGATCGGGATCCGGAGACCATGACGAAGCAGGAGATCATCGATGCCGTGCGGGAGGCCGGTATTGTAGGTCTGGGAGGCGCGGGTTTCCCGACCCAGGTGAAGCTCTCCCCCAAGGAGCCGGATAAGATCGATCACGTGATCATCAACGGCGCGGAGTGCGAGCCGTATCTGACCAGCGATTACCGCAGGATGATCGAGGAGCCGGAGAAGGTGATCGGCGGTCTGAAGGTGATCTTAATGCTTTTTGACGGAGCGAAGGGAGTCATCGGCATCGAGGACAACAAGCCCGAGGCTATTCAGAAGATGACGGAGCTTGTGAAGGACGAACCCCGCATTGAGGTCTGCCCGCTTAAGACCAAGTATCCCCAGGGCGGTGAGCGCACCCTGATCTACGCGGTGACGGGACGGAAGATCAATTCCTCCATGCTTCCCGCGGACGTGGGCTGCATCGTGGATAATGTGGACACGGCCGCGGCCATCTATATGGCGGTCTGCAAGTCCACGCCCCTGATGACGAAGACGGTGACCGTCACCGGCGACGCCATCGCCAATACGAAGAACTACAGCGTCCGTCTGGGCACCTGCTATCAGGAGCTGATCGACGCGGCAGGCGGATTTAAGACGGAGCCGGAGAAGGTGATCTCCGGAGGCCCGATGATGGGCCAGGCCCTGTTCGACCTGACAATCCCGGTGGCCAAGACCTCGTCGTCTCTGACCTGCTTAAGCCACGACGCGGTGGCGGAGATGGAGCCGACAGCCTGTATCCGCTGCGGCCGCTGCGTGCAGGTGTGTCCGGGACGTGTGGTGCCGCAGAAGCTCTATAAGACCGCGCTGCGCCATGATCTGGACGCGTTCGTGAAGCTGAACGGTATGGAGTGCTGCGAGTGCGGCTGCTGCTCCTACATATGTCCGGCCAGGAAACCGTTGACCCAGTCATTCAAAGAAATGCGCAAGGCCGTGGCGGCCGCCCGCAGGAAGTAGGAGGAGTGGAAAATGAGTAAACTGTTAAATGTTTCTTCCTCGCCTCACGTCCGCAGCGACGTGATCACGTCCAACCTGATGGGCGATGTGATCATCGCCATGATCCCGACGGCGGTCTTCGGCGTGTGGCAGTTCGGCGTCCACGCGGCGCTGGTTCTGATCATGACGGTTCTAAGCTGCGTGGTCAGCGAATATCTGTTTGAGAGACTTCTGAATAAGCCGGTGACCGTGGGAGATTTGTCCGCGGTGGTGACCGGTCTGATCCTGGGACTTAACATGCCCCCGGAGATCCCGGTCTGGATCCCCTGCCTGGGCGGCGTCTTCGCGATCGTCGTCGTGAAGCAGCTCTACGGCGGACTGGGACAGAATTTCATGAACCCGGCGCTTGCGGCACGGTGCTTCCTTCTGATTTCCTTTGCGCAGAAGATGTCGAGCTTTTCGCTTGACGGCGTGTCCGGCGCGACTCCGCTGGCGCTCCTTAAGAGCGGCGAGACGGTGGATGTGGCGGCTATGTTTGTGGGGCGGATCCCCGGAACCATCGGCGAGGTGTCCACGCTGGCCCTGCTGGTGGGCGCGGCGTATCTGCTGTATAAGAAGGTCATAAGCATCCGGATTCCCGGAACCTATATCCTGACCGTTGCGGTCTTCGCGTTTATCTTCGGGAAGCATGATATCAATTACGTGCTGGCTCAGATCTGCGGCGGCGGCCTGATTTTCGGCGCATTCTTTATGGCGACCGATTATGTGACCAGCCCGATCACCCCGATGGGGCAGATCGTGTTCGGCGTGCTCCTGGGACTTCTGACCGGCCTGTTCCGTATCTTCGGCGGCTCGGCGGAGGGCGTATCCTACGCCATTATCCTGGGCAACCTCTTTGTTCCGCTGATCGAGAAGTACACCCTTCCGGTCGCGTTTGGAAAGGAGGGCAAGAAGGCATGAGCAAATTAGGATTTATGAAGGACGCCCTGATTTTGTTCGCGATTACGCTGGTCGCGGGCGCCTGCCTGGGCGGAGTCTATACGGTGACGAAGGAACCCATCGCGGCGGCCCAGCTGGAGGCAAAGAAGGAAGCCTACCGGACGGTGCTTTCCGACGCGGCGGATTTCAGGGCTGACGATTACGCGGCGGTGATTGAGACGGCCAATGGGGAACTTGGCGGATTAAGCTACGGCAATGTGCTGATCGATGAGTGCGTGACCGGCGTGGACGGCTCCGGAAGCCTTCTGGGCTACGTGGTGACAGCCACCTCCAAGGACGGCTACGGCGGCAATATCACCGTGTCTGTGGGCATCACTTCCGCGGGCGAGGTGAAGGGCATCGAATTCCTGACGCTGGCGGAGACTGCCGGCCTCGGCATGAACGCGGATCAGCCGGAGTGGAAGGCCCAGTACGCGAATAAGACGGTGGACGAATTTACCGTGACCAAGTCCGGCGCGTCCGCCGACAATGAGATCGACGCCATCAGCGGCGCCACCATCACAAGCCGCGCGGTTACGGGCGCTGTCAACAGCGCGCTGTACTTTGTCCGTAACTGCCTGGGACAGTAGGAGGTGCTAAGCATGAACAAATGTATTGAACGTTTATACAACGGTATCATTAAAGAGAATCCGACGTTTGTGCTGATGCTGGGCATGTGTCCGACGCTGGCGACCACCACCTCGGCCATCAACGGCCTCGGCATGGGACTGACCACCACGGCGGTGCTGGTATTTTCCAACCTGATCATCTCGGCGCTGCGCAATATCATCCCGGACCGGGTGCGTATCCCGTCCTATATCGTGATCGTGGCGTCCCTGGTGACCATCGTTCAGCTGCTTCTGCAGGCGTATCTGCCCAGCTTAAACGACGCGCTGGGAATTTTCATCCCGCTGATCGTCGTCAACTGCATTATCCTGGGCCGTGCGGAGGCGTATGCCGCGAAGAACGGACCGGTCGAGTCCGCGTTTGACGGAATCGGCATGGGCCTGGGATTTGCGCTGGCCCTGACCTGCATCGGCCTGGTCCGTGAGCTTCTGGGTTCCGGTTCGGCGTTCGGCTTTGCCATTATCCCGGAGGATTACCGGATCTCGATCTTCGGCCTGGCGCCCGGCGCGTTCTTCGTGCTGGCAGGCCTTACCGCCCTGCAGAACAAGTTCAAGATGCCGTCGGCCACGAATGTGGAAGGCAACGGTTCCGTTCTGGCCTGCGGCGGCGACTGTATGCACTGCTCCGGTTCCGCCTGCATGGCGAACCACGCTACACTGGAAACCAGACGTCTCCAGGCGGAGGAGGACGCTCTGAAGGCCAAGCAGGCCGCCCTGGCCGCGAAGCAGGCGGCGGTTGCCAAAGAGCAGTCCGAGCTCGCCGAGAAGCTTGATAAGAACCGTTAAGGAGGGTAAGAGATGGATGCAGTCAAATCGTTATTATTGATCATCGTAGGCTCCGCCCTGGTGAATAACATTATCCTGAGCCAGTTCCAGGGCCTCTGCCCGTTCCTTGGCGTTTCCAAGAAGACGGACACGGCCGTGGGCATGGGCGTAGCCGTTATCTTTGTTATCACATTGTCCAGCTTTGTGACCAGTCTGATCTATAAGTTCGTCCTGGTGCCTCTGGAGATCACCTACCTCCAGACCATCGCGTTCATCCTGGTCATTGCGGCTCTGGTGCAGTTCGTTGAGATGTTTCTCAAGAAGAGCATCCCGTCCCTGTATCAGGCGCTGGGCGTATTCCTGCCGCTCATTACCACCAACTGCGCGGTTCTGGGCGCGGCCCTGACCAATGTGCAGTCAGAGTACGGGATTCTGGAGAGCGTCTTTAACGGCGTCGGCACGGCGGTGGGCTTCACAATCGCCATCGTGCTTCTGTCCAGCATCCGCGAGAGCATCGAGGACAATGACATCCCGTTCACATTCAAAGGTTCCCCCATCGTGCTGATCACCTCGGGTCTGATGGCGATCGCGTTCATGGGATTCGCGGGCCTGATCTGATAAGGAGGGAGCGAAGCTATGAGTGGACTTTTGTTAGCGGCCGGCATCATCGGAGCCATCGGCATTATCATCGGCGTGCTTCTGGGGATTGCCAGCGAGAAATTTAAAGTAGAGGTGGACGAGAAGGAAATGCTGGTCCGCGCCGAGCTGCCCGGCAATAACTGCGGCGGCTGCGGCTATCCGGGCTGCGACGGCCTGGCGGACGCTATCGCCAAGGGCAAGGCGCCCGTGAACGCCTGTCCCGTGGGCGGCCCCGCCGTGGCGGATAAGATCGCCGCGATCATGGGCGTGGACGCGGGCGGAAGCGTAAAGAAGGTGGCCTTTGTCAAGTGCAAGGGCACCTGCGACAAGACCAGGCTTCAGTACAATTACTACGGAGCCGACGACTGCCGGATGATCTCCGTGGTGCCCGGCACCGGCGAGAAGGCCTGCGCCTACGGCTGCATGGGCTACGGCACCTGCGTTAGGGCGTGCGCTTTTGACGCCATCCATGTGGTGGACGGCGTGGCCGTGGTCGATAAGGAGAAATGCGTAGCCTGCGGCAAATGCGTCGCTGCCTGTCCGAATCATTTGATCGAGCTGGTGCCCTACGAGGCCCAGCACCTGGTCCGCTGCGCCTCCCACGACAAGGGCAAGGACGTGAAGGCCAAGTGCGAGAACGGATGCATCGCCTGCACGCTCTGCACCAGACAGTGCGAGTTCGACGCGGTTCATGTGGTCGATAACCTGGCGGTCATCGATTACGAGAAATGCACCAACTGCGGCAAGTGCGCGGCCAAATGTCCGTCGAAGATCATTGTGTAGAAGGCGGAAGAGCGGTGCGGCGGAGTCCGAGAAATGATTCCGTGCGGCTGCAAATGATTTGACACATGAACTACAGAAATTTGATACATTAACTTAAGAAAGGGTGCCGCTGGCACCCTTTCTGCGTGGAAACACGGTTATGGCTTATATTCACCGGCTCTGGCCGGACACCTCCGCCACCACCCGATTCGGCAGGCAGATGATCATTTCGCCGGCGCGATGGATTTTGCCCTGATGGACGCAGAGCTTATCGGGACAGGAGGCATCCTCCACCCAGGCCTGTCCGTCCCGGACGATCAGGCGGTTGGTTCCCCCCGCGTAGCCGGGGATGAGATATTCTGTATTTTCGTTCAGATCAAGTCGCGCGATTTCATTTCCGTCTACCGATACCGTCACATACGCGGCGGCGCTGCGGTTTGTCAGCAGGCCGGCTGCGTAAAGGAGGGCGGCGGCCAGGAGAATGGCGGCGATCAGATAGAAGCTGCGTCGGGCTGGCATTTCTTTGATTTCCTTTGATTTTCCTCTGTTTTCACTATTGTGTTGTGTCCTTCGGACATGCTCCCTCCGGGGGATGCGCACGGTTCGGTTCGGTGTTTTGTCCTCACTTCGTTCGGACACCGAACCGGCGCGGTATAATCTCTATTAGGATTGTACCAAGCCGCTAGCGCGGCGGCTAGCCCCAGTTACATTTTTTCCACTACTTTTTTCAAAAAGAGTAGCAGTT